>JBDLIP010000052.1 GCA_039714795.1 Pseudomonadota bacterium
CGACCACTTTGTCCGGTCTGTACCGGCAACTATGTCCGGTCTGTACCGGCAACTATGTCCGGTCTGTACCGGCAACTATGTCCGGTCTGGACCGGCAACTATGTCCGGTCTGTACCGGCAACTATGTCCGGTCTGTACCGGCAACTATGTCCGGTCTGGACCGGCAACTTTGTCCGGTCTGTACCGACCACTTTGTCCGGTCTAGGAACGATCACCCTAAATGGTTCTGGTATTGGCGAGGAATGGGTTAAGCTGCAACAAAGCCATAGCGACAAACACATCGGCTACTTTCGGATAGCGGTAGTCCTCACATCCTTTATGCAGCCTTAAATACTGTTTGTTGAAGCTTTCTGTGCCGCCAAAACGGCCTGCATGGAATCCCCCAAGGATTTTGCTGGCTGAGTTGACTGACTTTTTGGCATTGCTGTCACTTGGTGATCTGATGCTTTCTCTGGAGAGGATTTCAATGTAGGTCCACAATCTTCGTCTGTTTCTGCAAGCTCTTTGTTACTGCTTGCCTGACCATAACCCACAGGGGACATTGCAACGGTAAGCTCATGCTCCTGCACTAACTGACTCAGCTCTGCTTTGGCTTGAGCAATCTGTTCCTCTTGCTCTTTTAATTCCTCAGTCAATTGCAAAGCACGCGTATCGGTTTGGTAAAGCTTGGCAAGCCGATCATCAAACGTCATACCAAATAGTTGCTCCGAGACTTTCTGATCTCGCTCAAAACGATACATCATCGGGATATGTGCATTTTGCCAGCCAGATTTGCGAAATTCTTCTCCTACAAAATCACTACGTTGCTGAGCTTGTTCGGCAAAAGATTGCTTCAGCTTTGCTTCTTCTTCCTGCGTGAATTCTGCAATGCGTTGATTAATGGCTTGGCGTTGCTCTCTGCGTAGGGTGTGTTTTAAGCTGTCCAGGGAAGAGACTAGACCTTCTTGATCTTGCTGCAACCATCTCAGTTGTTCGCGCTGGTTGGTAATTGCTGTATCCAGTTTGCTTGAACGATCTCCCAATACAAATTCACCCGCCAGAATCCGTTCAACCGTTGCAGGCTTGATCACCCAACTAATCCAGGCTTTGCGAAAATCCTTGTTGCCAGTTTCCCCCATTAGGAATTTTGATGAGGCAATCATCCGACAATAACGCCTCCAGCGCTCTATCTGACCCGCAAAACTCAAGCGTAAGGCATTTTCTAACTGCAAACATAAACCTGGTTTATCTTGACAACGGTCCAGTTCTCCAACTTCTTCAATCCATATTTTTTTCATCTTTTCTCCTGTTGCTGAAGCATCAGATGGTTTTGACGAATATTGTTTTGATGAATCGGGAATTGGCTCTTTTTTTTGGGCGGCCTTACTTTTCCTACTGTAAGCCTTTTGTTTGCTAGCTTCTAAGGGCTTGGAACAATTTTCATCTTTCCTAAACTGGACAATGTTGCCACTCTTAAAGGGTACACTTTGGGAAGATACATTTGGGGACTGGATATTTTGTCCAGCATCAAAATGCGGTTCTTGAGATGGCTCAAGATTTTCTTCTGCATCTATGGCAAAAGCTTTCGTAATAAACGCATTGGCAACCTCATGATTGCGCAGAAAATGGGTTTGGTTGCGCGTCCGCTCATAATAAAGCGCATATAGCTTGCCTTGAAACTTATCTTTTGTCGCAAAAAAAGCCGTCTTACTGGGATAGCGAGTTCCAACATGACTGAAGACGCGGGTAAAAGCGCGACGATTGAGACTGATTTCCTCCAGCCAACTATCACCTTTTCGGTAACAGGGATGATCACAGGGCTCAAAAAACTTATAAAATCCATCCGGCTTGAGGGCAAACCAATACTCCAGCCGATCAATAAGGATTGCGGTTTTTTCAGAGCCGGTGGCCGTTTTTAGCTCAGGGTAATACTTTACATAGTAGACAGGGCGTTGCTGAATCGCTGTGCCAACATGATCATTGCTGGCAGTCATGATCCATCTGTAACGTGTGGGTGAGAGGTATGCTCGCGTAATTGCTCTTTTTCAAACCGCTCTACATCTTTAGGGCGATACAAGACCCGCCTACCTAGCTTAACGTATTCAGGACCTTTGCCAGTCCAACGCCATTGTTGCAAGGTTGTCGAGGACAAACACCAGCGTTTTGCCAGCATTTTTGTTGTGAAAAGAATTTCCTGCATTTGTCGTTCCTCCTTGTATCTGATTATCCAAATACCTATGCCAATAAGTTGTTATACATATTCGTTATATAGACTGTCAATGCTGTTAATTCTTACCCTATATGCAGTTATATGAACTTGCATGGAGTTATCAGATATGCTATTTAAGTTATATCAACATCTATGAAGTTCTATTAAGCATGATAAACTTTGGTAACGAATTTGAAAGGTAGCCGATGAACACCCTACAACAACAACTGATCAACCGCATGCAGGAAAAGAATCTTTCCGCAGCTGAATTAGAGAGAAAAGCTGGACTTAAGATGAGCGCCGTGCGCAATATCATCAAAGGCCAATCCAAAAAACCCAGTGCAGAGTCATTAATAGCAATCTCCCAAGTCCTAGAGTGCACTATTGAAGACTTATTTGAGGTAGAACGTGCAGGATCTAGTGGCCATGTTCCCATGCAAAAAAAAGAAGATCCCAGTGAACCAGTTGAAGATCTGAAGTTTCTCGCCAAGACAGCAGATAAGGTGATCAAACTGCTAAGTGAAGCTGACAAGAATTGCAGCTTCGAAGAAGTATTTTTCTTCATTCAGGAAACTTATATGTATTCCCTGGGCTCCTCCTATCCAGAAGTTGATGTAGCCTTTGCCAAATGGTTGATTAGCAAGAATTAGAGGCAGAGGCGATGCCAAATTTCCCGTCTCTCAAAAACCCTCCTGAGAGATCAAAAGCGTTCGTTTGTGTGACAATCAAAATTCATAGTAAAAATCCATTTAAATATGTCACTTACCCTGTAACAAAAACTACGTGTTGTAAAGGGATAATTGAAGATAAAGAAACTCTCAGCCTACATTGGCTTGCAATTTTTATCAAAAATGTACATAATATAACATATGTACATAAACATTGAAGGAGTATTTGATGGAAATTCGCACTCAATTTACAGTTGCTGATGTCCGAGTTCACCTTACTGATGCACTGAACACAGCTGCCTATGGAAAAGAACGTGTTATGATCATGCGCCGTAATAAACCGTTAGCTTACATAGTTCCAATGGAAGATATTGAATTATTGGAGCAAATCGAAGATCGTTATGACGCTATTGCTGCCAAAAAAGCCCTAGATGAGGCAAGTTCTGAAGGTTTCATCGATTGGGAAGAGCTAAAGAAAGAGTTGGATTGATCTGCTATAAAGCTGGAAAAAGAAAATTGATATACAAAGCGCTATTTACACCTCAAGCAGCAAAATCCTTGAAGAAGCTACCTTCCAATATTCGTAACCTCATCTCCCGGAAAATTGATACATTGTTGGAGAATCCTTTTCCCTACAATTCTGAAAAACTTAAAGGCTATCAGTCTTTACATAAAACTAGAGTCGGTGATTACAGGATAATTTATCAAGTTGAGCAAGAAAGTATAACCATCGTTATCGTACGAATTGGACATAGAAGAGAAGTTTATCAAAAGTTACATGCGTCAACATAACTAAGCCCACATGCCCGGGCACATTCTCAAAACTCATCTTCAAGGTACCTTTTGAGAGATTGAGTTTCAAAAGACAGTTTTGAGAGACCTTTTATTGGGTTTGCGGGTTTTTGAAAGGGCGAATTTCACGTCTCTCAAAAACCATCCTTTTTGAGAAATTATATCGCCAAAAAACCGTGGCATGTCCATTTGAGCCCTGAATTTCCTAATTTATTGATTTAAAATGAAATTTAAATTGTGAGATTGTTTTTCAAAAAAACTAAAAAACTTCACGTGTGTGGTTTTTATGTCACGCTTCGTCATCAAGCACAGTTGTAAAATTCGTTAAAACCAATGGGTATACCTCCACAGAACCTAAATTTGTATCCTCTCCATATTTACGGGTAAATCGGAGGTTTCAGATTCTATTATTGATTTCTAAGTATGAATTTCCTTCACCTGGCTCCGTTACCCGGGAATTTAGAGAAGATACCGGGAATCTTTGGTGAGAAACTCACATGCTGTTGTTGTAACCCCACTAATTCAAACAATTTTCCCTTAAGTTAGTGTCATTGGTGTACTGTCCCTGTTAAACTCGTTTACAATTCTGATACTACAGCATGTTTGTCCATAATGTTAAAGATCTTTTTGGTTCTTACATGATCAAACCCAAAATGATCTATGATTAACCTGAGATATGTTCTGATAATTTCTTGATTGTTTAGATGAGCGCCAACAACTGTCAATTTTTCATAAAGCTTGTAGAGGGTGTCGCTTTCACGTTTGACGAAAAGACGATCATAGATTTTTTGTGCTTCAAGGTACTCGTTGTATGATTCTGCATACAGACCTTTTGCCAAAAAAATATCTCCTTTTACGACACATGCGTAGGCTTGATCTCGATGGCTTTGTAGTGGGTAGCATGAATCAATCGTGCGTTTTGCCTTGGTCAGAAGCTCCATAGCTGCTTCATTCTTGCCCTGCCTGAGATATAGATCGGATCGTGCTATGTCGATGCTCGCTGAAAGAAAATTATCGCTGCTTCCATAATATTTTTGAACTTGGCTTTTAACTGCGGTAAATCCAGCTTCAGCCTCAAGGTACCTTCCCAAAGAGAGCAAAATGATATTCTTCACAACCAAAAAGTGAAACAGATCACTCTTGCTCACAGATTGGTGTTGGTCCTTCTCGATTGCTGTTTGAATACTCTTAAGAGCTAATTCATAATCACCATTATCAAGAAGAGCCCGGGCATAAATGAAATAAAGCACCGATTGCCCAAGAATATTTCCAGAGCGTGCAAGAAGCTTCTTGCCCATCTCGCAAGTTTTTAAACATTGCCCTATGTCCCCTTGGGAAAAGTACGCTTGAGCTAAATTGAAATAATTTCTTAGCATTTCTTCAGCGCAATCATCAACACCTGCAAGAGTGGCTAACGATTGCCGGTAGGCAGCAATAGCAGCTTTGATATTAGTATTACGCCACATCTCATAGCTGCCTTTGGCAATAAAATATTGCGCCTGGACTAAAGGAGTTACCTGTAAACCCTGTTTGAGCAGCGCAGACAATTTGTGCAGCATCTCGGTAGATTTTGCAAAATCTCTTTTTTCGTAAAGGTAATATTCCAATAAGCGCAGTTGCACGATAAACATTTCTGGCGTCCTACACTGATTCCCTTTCCCCACACTCAGGACTTTTTCCAAGTGGAAAATATCGTTGGCATTATCTTGGACAAACTTACTGAATTCATAGAAACGGCAAGGATAATACTGAGTTATTGCCATAAGTGCGTCCTTAAAAAATGCATGGTGATTTTCCCCTAGTCTACTTCTCATTGTATACTGTATCACCTCATGTATCCGATAATATTCTGTTTTTGTTAGATTGTTCTTTTCCAAGAAAGAGAATTTGTTGATATAGGCCAATAAAATATCAATGGAGTCCCGGGATTGGCGCACATCAGCCCATTTAGCCAACAAATTCTTTGAAATATAACCTGCGTTCAAATGGGATGTGAAAAGCAGTATTTCATAGGCTTCAGGAAAACTGTCTTGGAATTTATCTAATCGCACATCAATAGCGGCAGTTGTGATCATATCTTCATCTTCAAACACGCGAGAAGCCAGAATCGATTCATTTCTGCCCCGTTGTTTCATCTTTTTCAGCAGGTAGATCCTGATATATTCATCAATTGTCATGTCGGGTTTGATCTTGAGCAGTTTTACGAACTCCGACAAGGCGTAAGGATAATCCCCTAATCGATCTGCCAACAAATCAAGCTTTGTCAGCGGATCGTCTTTAAGCACAGAAGCTAACAAATCGATGGATTCGGATCTTTTAAATTTCCCCAGTTTAAGCATCGCCCCTTCTAGCAAGGAATTTTGTGAAGTCACAATGATATGTTTTTGTGTATTCTGGCCAATTTTGGGAAGGTATTTTTTGATGAACCCGAGTGCTTGCGTGTTGTCAAATATCAAAAGCCATTTTTTGTCAGTTTGACGCAGTTGATCTTTAACAATTTGCAGTAGCCTATTGTCAGAAACCGCATCTACTTCAATGGCGGACCCAGATTTTTCTTGGATTAGGTTCCAGTGAAAAGCTAATTCCTTAAATTGTGCTGTGATATTTGCTGAAGCGTCTATCCACCACACCATATCATACTCCTGGTAGTGTTGGTGTGCATACCGCAGTGCCAACTGAGTTTTGCCAATCCCTGTAACACCAATGATCAGCAAAAGTGGAGAATCATCTAGAAGTTTTTCCATATTTTGTAGGTATTCTTCCCGGTTCACAAAAAATGAATCTGTCTCAGGAACATTCCATATCAGCGGCACACAATAAATAGGATTTAACAATAAGACGTGGAAACCACCTACAAAAAGCAGGGTATTCTTTAGTTGACGCAGTTGCAATGTACCGCATTTGTTATTCCCAAACCTGAAACCTAAGGGGAGGGTAGCATTTTTTAGGACTATTTGTTATTGCTATGATCTCTTTTTTTTATAACTCCTAAAAAACAATCTGAAAATAAGTGGTTTTATTAGATGGCGCCGGGGTGGATCCATTACGTGGAGCTCGACACTACAGCTGGTCACCTCTCGGATCAAGTCCGGGACAGGTTATTTCCCCCAGCTCCGGAGGGGATGGATTGGGCATTGGATTTCACTGAATTTTATCGGATCTGGTCTAACCTTAACCTCTATCCCTAAATATAGGCACCACCTTTCCTTTTGACAGCTCACCATGGTCAGGCAGCCATAACTTGATGTTGTTTTTCCCATTTTGGGAATCTTGGCTTCGGGTAAAAGTTACATTCCAACCAGCAGCTTGTATCAAAGCAGTTACACTTGCTTTATTGGGATTTAGAATATTACGTGTTTTAGGGTATTCTCTCACTGTTGCCTTGCCATTATCAGTAAAAGAAAAAAACAACCCATTTTCCTGACGAACTTCGATATACAATTGCTTTTCAAGAAGATATCTCTCCAAGATTAGACTCATCAAGTTATGCAGTACAATTTTGAGCAAAAATGTATCTGTAACTATGGGAGTAGACACTTGGTTGTCAATTGTCACAGTGATTTGCTGATCCGTAGTTGCGTTTGCAAAAATGCTCAAGACCTCCTCAAGCAATTCATCAATATCCACTGCACTGCTTTCTTTCTTGATGAAATGCCCCTCTGCTAACTTGTGGAAGATTCGCTTTTCTTTTTCAGCAAGTTGTTTGATTTTGGCCAGTAAGCCATTGTAATCTGGCACCATGCTGGTCGTCTCCAACAAAATATCACAGAACATTTTTCCATCTGAGCCTATGGTTTGGTAGTTTTTGATCATCTCAAATAGCAACTGCTCGCGTTTTTCCCTTATAACCTCCAGCTGTAATAACTTTTGCTCTTTTTGCAGGTTACTTTCATCGAGTCTATCTGCTTGTTGCGATAATCCCTGGGTTTTGCGGGTTAAAGCTTTGTTGCGCAGCAGTAATCTTTTATTACGTCTTGTCGTTAAACAGGAGAAAAGAGGGCCTCCTACGAGAGTGGATAAAAGTATGCCGCACACCAGGACCAATAAATAGCTCTGGTGCTTTTTAAGAAACTGCAAAAAACTTGGATATGCCACATCAAGAACGTAGAGGATTGGCGCACCGGCAATTGTCACAGAAAAATACTGACGCTTGCCCACATCTGCAACTGTGGACTGTTTAAAATCACTGGGAATGAGGTTGGCTAAGGTAATTTGTGCTTTCAAGGTGCCGAGGATGGAATTGTTGTATCGTACTGATTTTTGAATGGTAAACATTTGCCACTTTGATTCGTCTTTCATCAAGGCCTCTTTGGGGATTTTGAGCCGCTTGATCACTTCCAATCTAGATTGATTAGTTTTCTGATTTGAGACTGGATGGTATTCCAGATTCATGAGTGTTGGCAGGGGGCCAAAATAAAATTTCTGAAAATCAGTGTTTAGAATCATAGTGATTTTGTGGGTATCATTTTTGTTATTTCCGATCCGATACGCCAGAAGCTTGAGAAACTGGTCAAAAGCAGTCAGCGCTTGGTTAACCTTTTTGGACACTCGAGTCGTTTGGATCCTATGCGACGAAAGGGTTTTTGATCGATAGACCCGGTAGGAATAAAAACTGCTCGATAACAACAACGTTGCCAAAAAAGCGCTGAGCAGTATGATGATGTGCATGCGGCGTAATTTCAGATTTTTAGTTGCAGCGCAGTACTTAAGGGTGTACCGAACAACAATTTTGGTAAAACTACAGCATATGAACCCAACAGCTTGGTGTAACCTCAGTAGTGGTCTTAGCACAAACTCCCTGGGTGAGGTAGCAACATCTCTCGCCTGCGTATTTGTATCAAAGTGCCTGCCCATGGATCCCTCCTTGCCGCCATATTACGACAATTGGAGAAAATAGCTAGATGGATGAAAGATTACGAACAAGGAATTAATTCTGTCCGCTCTACCTCAGCTTATACAGACAACAGAAAAGTACCCTTCTTTATCATTGGAATCAAAGATAATCCTTGTATCAAGTTGCAAGATAATTAGATTTTAAAAATGAAAATCAAAGCAGTTATATTACTGGCCTGATGCATTAGCATTATCTACACCTATCTTTCTTTTTACGCTTTTTAATTCTTTGTGGGCATAAGTTATAGCCATTTCCAATGCATCTACAATATCGTCATGCTTTCCGTGTGGATAATTATCCGATTTAAACCCCGGCGCAATCCAGCTCATTTCTCGCAGTAAAGAATTTTGCTTGTCTCTGTTTTCAAAATCTTTCTTGAGGAATTCTTCATCAACGAACAATTTACCTTCTTCCAAAAGAGGTTTGAGAGTATTTACAATTCTTATTCCTTTATCTTTACCAGTTGTTTTGATTGAAACAAACTCAAAACTTTCTGAAAACAATTTCTGAGAATGATCAAGAATCGTTTGTGCAGTTACGTTTTGTTGTGGGGAAACATTGGTATTCACAAATGATTTCGGTTGACTATGAGCATATTTCAAATCATCGTCACTTTCACTACTTTCCTCGGTAGTATAATCTTCTGTTCCATTCAATTCATTCTCTATTTTTAAATTTCCCATATTTATCTGGATTGATTCTTTTAGTTTTCTAAATCGGTAATATTCTCTCAGAGCCACAAGATATCCGCCTTGGTTATAGTTAAATTCTACAAGAACTTCCTTAACTTTTTCTCGTTCAGCAATATCTAAAAGTTGATCAAAGATCTCATCCGATAAGCCATCTCCCTTAATACTGCCCGCAGCTTTAACGAAAACCTCACCGGCGCTGTTACTTTTAATCACAGCATATCCTACAGGGTCACTTCCTGCCCCCGAAGGGTCAATGGACATTTTTACCGATCCCAGGTTCCATTTTGACTTATCTACATATTTCTTTGAAGGAGAATTCCTAAAAGGTAAGGCGGATCGAATTTCATTCGAATGTTGCTGCTCTTCAGATACAGAAATTAGGTTCTTGACAGGTAATTCACTTTCTTCTGAAAACAAAAGGGCATCTTTGGGATCTAAAATAAACTGAGAATTTTTAAATTTTTCTTCTAAGATTAGTGTAGCTTTTTCGTAGAATTCATCACTTAATTCTTCTTGATTTGATTGTTCACATAATTCTAGGATTTCTATTAAAGTATGCTCTGTTTTCTTTAGTTTATCCACAACCTTTTGAAGATTAATATTATTTTTCGCTAATCTCAAAAAAGACAATTTAAGTTTGAATTTTTCAAAAAGAAGCTCAAAACCGTCGTATGCAATCTTATTATTTCCTAAATCAAGATCTTTCAGATTACCCATTGTACTCAAAGGATGAATGATTTTTTTAAGCGTATTACTATTAATTCCATTTTTTGAAAGATATAGTTTTTCCAAAAATTGGTAATTGTTTATGGTTTCTAGGAGTTTGTAAGTGGAGTTCCCTAGATTGTATCTGGACATAGTGAGAAATTTAATTTGACTATTTTTCTTTTTTAATTTCGGGAAAAAACATGCCCTTAAAATCTTCTGTGTTGGTATTTTTCCTTTTTTAACAAACTTTAACTCCTCTAAATCATCTACATTGTGCAAGCAAAAAATCTGACTTTGCTCGTATGTATCAAATGTATAACTTTCTTTTGCAGCCTCATCGCTGTGCTTTACAAGAACGATTCTCTCGTTATATTGGTCAAGATCTTTTAAATTATCAAAGTGGTTATCAGAAAGATCTAATAACTTCAGATTACTAAGTTTGCCAAGCATTGCTGATAATGAGAGGATTCCTTTATTTTTTACAGAATTATCACTAAGATTGAGATTAGTGAGACTGCCAGGATTTTGAGTCAAGTATGTCGATAGCAATCCACAATCTTCATCGTCTAAAGTGTTGCGTGCAAGATTAAGTGAAGTAAGAGATTTATTTAACTGGAGTTTATTTAAAAACGATTTAATCCCCCCAAGAAATGCACACTCCAGATTTAGAGTCTTAATATTAGAATTTTCAATAAAATTAATTAGTGGATCAACATATTTACTGTCTATAATACTTTCATTGAGGGTAATGGTTTCAAGATGTTCAAGAGAAAGCAGAGTTGAGTATAAATCTTCCATCTTTTCCTCGACTGCTGCAATAGCTACTCCCAAATAAAACGTAAAATACTTAGTTGTAGTATTGCCTCTTAACCCCTCCGCTATACCCAAAAATGGCACATCACAATCAACAATCAAATAGGTTATATCCAAGTCTTCAATGTCATAGTCAGATCCTGCAAAAAATTGCTCGGCACGCTCTCTGTTTCTGCCTTTAACACTATTAAGGCAGGCCTTTTGTAAACGTTCTTTATCTGTTTCTGGTTGCTCTTCTGTTGCAAAAACAGATGCCGCTGAGTTACAAATCAACAAAACAACTATCGACAAAATACGCAGTGCTTTCATAGGTACTCTCCTTATTATTTATTCCTCATCCCAAGATCAGCTCTTGAAAAAGAAGGCTGGTGAAATTTTCCCAAATGCTTACCATATGCTTGCCCAAATTATTTTTGAAATTTCCCGATCCTCTGAAACCCTTACTGGGCTTGGTGGGCGCTACAGGGCTCGAACCTGTGACCCGCTGATTAAGAGTCAGTTTCTCTAGTGATCCGCAATTCCGCATTGTTTGTATAATGCCCTATAAATATTGGCTTTGCAAGGAGTTTTCGGTCTCCCTCGGTCTCCGAAAATCTCGGAAAATCTCCCCCAGTCTCTCTCGGTTGTTCCCTGCTGGCTCCCTCATTTTTTCTTGAAGCGATTTTTTACATCTGCTACCTTAATAACTACAAATAACTCATTTACGGATATATTTTATGAATACTCAAAAGAAGAACCGTGTCAAGCTCACCAAGCGCATCGTTGAAAGCACCGCGCATGATACTGAGCAGCAGAAGTACCTTTGGGATACAGAAATCAGTGGTTTTGGTTTACGCATCTATACAACTGGGCGAAAGATGTATTTCTTCCAGTATCGTAACCAACACCGAACTACCAAGAAGATTAAGATTGGAGTCCATGGAAACATCACGACTGAACAAGCCCGAGAAACCGCCAAAGAACTTGCTATCAAGGCCAGTATGGGAAAAGACCCCGCAGAGGAGAGTAAAGTTCTAAAATCCAGCCCTATGATGACTGATTTAGCCCGAGACTATATGAAACTGCATGCTCTAGAAGACAAAAGCCCAAAAAGCATCAAGGAAGACAAAGCCATGCTTAAAAACCACATTTTGAAAGAGTTTGGCACTAGGAAGGTAGCAGAAATTACCACTCGAGATATCCAAGTGCTTCGGGGGAAAATCAGTGATCGCAAAGTGCTTACAAACCGTGTTTTATCTTTGCTGCACAAAATGTTCAACTTGGCTATCGAATGGGGGTGGGTTAAAGAAAATCC
>JBDLIP010000053.1 GCA_039714795.1 Pseudomonadota bacterium
GATAGTTGAATAGCTGTAGTCACCAAATTAAAAATAATTTAATATTTATATAATACAATAATAATGTCAGCAATGACATAATTATACTCTTAGTTTTAATAAACGGAGGTTGTCATGACTAAAGATTTAAAAACATTTTTTAGAGAGGAAAGTGGAGCGACAGCTATTGAATATGGTCTGATAGCTGCTCTGATTTCAGTTGTAATTGTTGCTTCTGTTACTCTTGTCGGAGGGGCTTTAGATACAACGTTTAATGATATCGCAAATAACCTATAATTTAGATAGGCTACCACAGGCCCCACTATACCTAGACATAGACATAGACATAGACATAGACACAGTGGGGGCTTTTTTTAATAAACCCCATTTACTTGCCCAATCTGGATAGCAGTATCATTATCCGCGCTAGCAACAATTTCCGGAGCGGCTGCTTCTGGAATAGGGTTTTTTGTTATATCATCTTCTGCTATGTCCGCTTCTGTTATGTTTCTAAGCGCCAAAGTTTTTGGAGCTTCTTCGGCTTTTTTATAGACGTGGAACATAGCCAGATTTCTCCTAACATCTTCTTCTCTGAGATCTACACTATAAAGCTGTGCAGCTTTTTCTACATCTCCAGAAAGTCCCAGCGCCATTGCAAGATTTTGTCGGTCCCGTTGTGTGGCATTGGGCCGATCTGCCGCAGATGAAAGAAGGGAGACCCCTGTGTCGTATTTTCCTTCTAGCACGAGGGAGAGTCCCAAGTTAGATTTGACGCCCCAGTGATCGGGAGAAAGAGCCAAAGCCTTTTGATACAATTCCTGGGCTTGCTTATGATTCCCCTTAATATCATGACACACTCCCATACCATTCAAAGATGGAATATCCTGGGTATCCTTGCGAAGGACTCTAGAATAGGCGTCAATGCACGAATCTGGTTCATTGCTGACAAGGTAAATTTTCCCTAACTCTCGTAGGGCCCCTGAATGCTCTCGTTTGGCAAGAACGCGCTCGAGCACACCAATCGATTTTTTGTATTGCCCAAGGGCAGCCAAAGATCGAGCCAGACCCATTTGTGCATCTACATCCTTAGGGTCCATATCCAGGGCTTGTCGGTAAAGCTTTACTGCTGTGGCATAGTCTTGTGAGTCCTTCATTGAGTCAGCAATCCGGACTAAAGGACTATAAGGAGTACCCGATGCTGCTGCATCTTTTTGCCGTTGTTCCAATTTATTTTGACAACCTGAACCAAGTGCTGCAATCGATAGAAAAAAAATTGTAAAAAAAATTCGTTGTTTATATGCCATTTGAAAAAATGCCTCCAAGCTTTAAAAGTGTTGCTAGTATTATCTTTGAGGGTTAAACCTCATGTCACAAGGAGATTATAGTCGTAAATTTTTCCATGAGCAACTCCATAATGGCACTTGAAAAGTTAATTAAATCACGCTAGCCTTTCTTAAAAGCAACTAAACAAGGGGGCTGTGGGTGTCAAATTTCCATTGGCTATTTTTAGGGGTCTGTTTTTTGACGGCCCTACATGACTTTCTCTATTTTAAGATCCCCAATTATTTGGTGTTGATCCTCATGGTGCTGTTTGTGATAAAGGTGGCCATTTTTCAGGGACTATCTGATTTGTATTTTCCACTGCTTGTGTTTGCAGGATTCCTTACAGCAGGGTTCGCCTTGTACTCATTTAAACTGTTTGGGGCAGGTGATGCGAAATTATTAGCAGCTACGGCAATGTGGGCCGTTGAGTTAAATTTACTGGCGTTTGTTGTCTTTACAGCATTAGCTGGAGGTATTCTTAGTATTTTGTATTTGTGGTTAGGCAAGACATTTGAAGCGACCCGTGTCCATGCCGTGAATTTATTGTCAAAAGGCTTAGTAGCAAAGTTTAAGGGTCAAAAGGTAGAAGTGACAGAACCAGCAAGTGGGGCAAATCGTGTGGTTCCATATGGTGTGGCCATATTTGTTGGGGCTGTTGTGGTAATAATCCAATCAGGGATGAGGTAGGAACTATGAAATCAAGAGACATCGCTGTTTTCGCAGTGGCGTTAGTGCTGGCCGTGGGGGTCGCATTTGTAACCCGTATGGTGATCCAGACAAAAAGAAGTGAAGCTGTTGTCGTCCAAGGTGCAAAAGCGCCAACAGCTAGGGTGCTGGTGGCTGAGGCAAATTTGCCTGTTGGTTCAACGCTGACAAAACAAAAAGCTAAATGGCAAGATTGGCCTGAAGATTCTGTGGACGGACACTATGTGACGCCAAGCAAAATCAAGAAAAAGACGCTTTATGGCTCGATCGTACGTTATCCGATCACTAAGGGTGAGCCTATTAAGACGGCCAATCTGTTGATGAAAGGGGATAAGAGTATCCTGTCAGCAATTGTACGTCCCGGCATGCGGGCGTTTACCATAGCGCTAGATCGCAAGACGAATATCAGTGGGTGGATAGCTCCCAGAGATTTGGTAGACGTTATTGTAGCTGCTCGCCAGGGGGGCTCTAATCGTGCCTTTCTTGGTAAAACGGTTGTCAGTAAAGTCCCTGTGTTGGCGGTAGATAGCGCTCTACAAGCGGATGATGACAAGCGGGGAGATAAGCCTCCTCAGACGATTACCCTTGAAGTTACGCCGGATCAGGCGGAACGTTTGGCAGCAGCCATAGAAGAGGGCAAGCCTGTCATAAGTTTGCATAGCTTTGCAGATCACAATCGAAGGGCAGTGGCAAGCAGGCGACCACAGTCTAAAGGTAGTAGAGCCGTGACAATGATTCGCGGTAGCGAAGAAATGGAAACGGTTAACGTTAGAGGAGAATGAGGAAAACGATGAAAAGGATACCAATAATCATGAACTTCTTTTTTACTAGAAGTGTGCAGGTTGGGCTGGCGTTAACGCTCGCTCTGCTTCTGCTCCCTATAGAGGTGTATGCGGAAAAAGCGCATCGATCAATGTCACTTGAGCAAGATACAGCTGAGATTTTTAAGCTGGATTCAGAAGTGACTGAGATTTTTGTTGCCAATCCGGATATAGCCGATATTCAGTTAAACAGCCCAAAAGTTGCCTACGTTTTTGGTAAAAAGCCAGGTGTTACAACCGTCTTTGCCACAGATGCTGGAGGGAACACGGTACTAGAACTTGAACTGGATGTTACTCATAATTTGCGGCAACTAAATCGCATTGTTCGAACCGCGTATCCAGATGAGCGCGTTCGAGTGCAATCTTCTCCTGCGGGAATTGTGTTGAGCGGAAAAGTAACTTCGGCGCAAACTGCAAAGAATATCGAAAATATTACCAGTCGGTATTTGGGGACCAATCAGTTGATTGTGAACAATATGAATGTTTCGCAGCCAACTCAGGTTTATCTGAAGGTAAGAGTTGCTGAGGTACAGCGCAGAGTATTGGATATTTTGAATATCAACTGGGCTTCAAACATTAAAGGCGGTGGTTCTAATCCAATTTTTGGAGTATTGACCGGTCGTAACCCGTTTGATCCTGCCGTTTTAATGGGGGATGCTTTTGCAAGAAACACAGATGGTCTCTCTAGTATTGGCTATAGGCATGCGGGAAATACTGACGTTACAGGACTGATTGACGCCCTAGACAAGGAAAGTCTTGCCAGCATACTAGCTGAACCGAATTTGGTGTGTATGTCAGGAAGGACTGCCAGCTTTTTGGCTGGAGGAGAATTCCCTTATCCGGTACCCCAGGGTGACAACAACACAACCATTGAGTTTAAGGAGTTTGGTATTAGCCTCTCATTTACTCCAACGGTTCTTTCAAAGAGTCTTATCAACTTGAGAGTTCGCCCAGAGGTTAGTGACGTATCGGATCAAAATGCTGTAACTTTACCTACGGGTGCAGCAGGCCAAGTCTTTAGGATACCAAGTATCGTCACTCGCAGAGCAGAAACTTCCGTTGAGCTTGGAAGTGGTGATAGCCTAGCAATTGCTGGTTTGTTCTCGAACAATATCAGGAACAGCCTAAGTGAATTGCCAGGCCTTGCAGACATTCCAATCTTAGGGGCCTTGTTCCGTTCGACTGAGTTCCAACGAGATGAGACCGAGCTGGTGATTATCGTAACTGTCTACACGGTCAATCCAGTAAAGGAAGAGGATTTGTCTTTGCCAACAGATGGACTGATGCACGCGCATCACATGGGGACAATTTTGATGAAGCGGTTGAATCGGTTGATTTATGGAACCGAAGTGGATCCAGATCCGAGAACCAACAGGTCTGACACCCAGCCAGCGGTTAATCTGGTTGGTGCAGCTGGCTTTCACGTTGAGTAAAGGGAGAATTGATAATGAATAAATATACAACGATTTCTGTCGCAGCTCTTGCCGCATTGTTGGTAGGTTGCACCGAGTGGGGTAACCCTCCTTTCCGCAACGCGATTCCAACGACATCAGGGCCATGGAAAGCCGATGTAGAAAGGCTTTCCGATGAGGATGACATTAAGTTTGCCTCAGGCAGCGGTAAAATTAACAACGCTGGGATTGCAAAACTAAAGGGGCTGGTTGGTAGGAAGACGACACCTAAGCCTCCTGTGCATGCACGCATTATCACTCACACTGCAAGAGGTGATATGCACAATCTAACGAAGCAACGGATTGCAACGATTATTCGTTGCTTGAAGAAGCTTGGGGATATATGCCCGAATATGATTGAGGTGTTTTATGCCGAGCAAACAGATACGGAACGGAAGAACACAATTACTGTGTCTCTAGATCAGTACCGAGCTGTTGGACCCCAATGTCCTGGTTGGAATGAGTACATGAATACCTATGGTATGCCAGAGGGAGAAGCTCACTTTGGTTGTACATACGCCAAAAACGAAGGGGCAATGCTACATGATCCCTATGACATGTATAAGGAGCGCCGTAGTCCTGCAATTGGTCAGGCTGATGGCGAGCGGCAAAATCTTGCGATTTCTCGTTATCGAAAAGGTAAGGAAGAGCCCCTTAAAATAGAAAAGGTAGAAACTGGAAAGTAGTTCGTTAAAAAGGCTCCCCAGATCCCTATTGGGGGGCCTTTTTTTTAAAGGGGAATCAAATGGCTAAACAAGAACAAAGTAATAAGCTGTTAGCTTTCGTATGTGACCAGGAAAGTAAGAATATTATTCAATCCATTGCTTTGCAACGCCTGGGCCTTGAAACAGAAGCTCATCTGGGAGATAGCGGCCAAGCAATTGACCATCTAAAGTCTAACCGCACTCCAAAGATTATTTTGGTTGATATTTCAGGGGTTGCTTTGCCTGCTTCTGAAATGCAGAAATTGGCAGAAGTTTGTGAGCCGGGGGTTGAGGTGATAGCCATCGGTGATCGTAATGAGGTTGGTATCTTCAGATCTTTGATGGAATTGGGCGTTGGAGACTATATTGCCAAACCACTTAATGCTGAGCTTCTGGTTAAAAGTATTGAGCGGCTTTTAGAAGATGAGTCAACCCAGGTGAAAACAACGCATGGGTTTGCACACCTTGGAAAAGGGGTGACCTTTATAGGGGCTCGTGGAGGAGTCGGGACGTCTACGATACTTGCAAATTGCGCGGCAACAATGGCAACAAAGCACTCGAAACGTGTTTCTATTGTTGACTTTGACCGACAACTTGGAGTGCAATCTAGGTTGTTTGACCTGAAACCAAGCAGTGGTTTACGTGAGCTGTTTGAATCACCAGATCGCCTAGATCCAGTTTTTATTGACC
This sequence comes from Pseudomonadota bacterium, assembly GCA_039714795.1. Taxonomy (NCBI): domain Bacteria; kingdom Pseudomonadati; phylum Pseudomonadota; species Pseudomonadota bacterium. The sequence continues at coordinate 5,674 of JBDLIP010000053.1, forward strand.
GGTCTATGACAAAATATAATGACCATCTTTATATATTGAGCACCGAAGAGGGCCTTAATGAGAACTATACGTCTTCTTCCAAAGTAAATGTATCTTTGTTAAAAATTCTCAAAAACCAATTCCACTACTCTTTCTTAGACCTTCCGCGTCACTTCATGGACGAGCAAAATGCCCTATTGTTCCAACAAACAGAAATCGTTGTGATTGTTGCTGATCTAACGATATTGTCGATGCGAGATACGGTACGAATTCTTAAATTACTAACTGCGGCGAAAAAAACGTCCCAAAGGGTTTTAATTGTTGCTAATCGGGTGAATGCTTACAAAGAAGGAGAACTGCCACAGCAGGCTTTTGAAGATGCAGTCGAGAGAAAAATTGATCATCTTATAGCTTTTGACGCTTTTAAGACTTTGGTTGCTTTAAATATGGGGCAAACCATTGTTGAACAAGGCGGTCTATTTGCTAAAGGAGTGGAAAACTTGGTCGAACTCTTGTTAGGTCGAGATATACCAGGTGGCATTTCAAAACAGGGACTTATTAACTATTTTTTCACTAAGAAAGCCTAACTTTAAGACTGGTAGCATCTAGCTTGCCCTTCTTTTTGGCAAGCTAGGCCGTAACAGTTTTAAAGGATAGCAGATATGTCGATTTTTCGGCGAAAAAAACAAGTGCATGAACTGACGCAAGCTGTAGCAAACAATCGTGATGCAAGTATTGCAGTCAGTGATAAAATTAATTATAAGAACAAAACTTATACAACAACTGATTTGAATTTATCTCAGTCTCTGGTTGAATTTCGCTATCAAGCATTCGAGAGACTTATTTCACAAATGGATTTAAATGCTGCATCCAAAGTTTCTCCTGAAGATTTAAAACGCGAAGTAGAAGAGTTCATAGAACACTTTACCGAAGAATCTCAAGTGCAGATTAATTTTCGCGAGCAACAACATATTGCTCAGGAAATAGTCAACGATATGATAGGGCTAGGGCCTTTAGAACCCTTGCTTAAGGATCCAGCCATTACAGATGTTATGGTTAATGCGCCGGATTCTGTTTATATTGAGCGCATGGGGAAGTTAGAAAAAACTGACGTCAAATTTCAAAATAATAAGCATATTTTCCAAATTGCCCAAAGAATTGCCAATCAAGTTGGCAGAAGAATTGATGAATCCAGTCCCATGGTTGACGCACGTTTAAAAGATGGTAGTCGTGTGAACGTGATTATTCCGCCCATTGCACTTGATAGCCCATCGGTTTCCATCAGGCGCTTTTCTAAAAAGACAATTGGGTTTGATCAAATGGTAAAACAGAAGAACATTTCCCAAAACATGCTCGAACTGCTAAAGATTGCAGCAAAATCTCGGCTCAATATTCTTGTATCTGGAGGAACTGGAGCCGGAAAAACAACACTGTTAAATGCTCTGTCACAATTGATCGACAAACGCGAGCGTATCTTGACAGTAGAAGACTCTGCCGAATTAAAATTGGGACAACCCCATGTCATTCGCCTGGAAAGTCGTCCCCCAAATATTGAAGGACAGGGTGAAGTCACAATCCGAGATCTTGTAAAAAACGCGCTCAGAATGCGACCGGACCGCATTGTTGTTGGAGAGTGTCGAAGCGCTGAAACGTTCGATATGTTGCAAGCGATGAATACCGGACATGATGGTTCGATGTCGACCCTGCATGCCAACAGTTCCCGAGAAGCGCTGAATCGTTTAGAGAATATGATTTTGATGAGCGGTCATGAACTCCCCAATGCAGTCATTAAGAGCTATATAGCTGATGCTATTGATCTTATTGTGCATGTTGCCCGTATGCGAGATGGGGTGAGACGGATAACTGAAATTAGCGATATCATTGATTTTCAAGATGGGGTGATCAGAAATAAACTCCTCTTCGAATTTAAGTATCAAGGAGAAGATGAAGATGGGCAAATTCATGGTGAGTTTCAGTGCGTAAATGACTCACCAAGCTTTAGTCACAAGATCGATTTTTTCAACTTGTCTTCTGAATTAAACAAAGCACTGTCAAAACAATAGGAGAAGAAGCAATCATGGATTATTTTTCGTCAGAGCAAGCATTAACGTTTTTGTCAATTGCGGCAGCCGTTTTCTTTTTGTCGATCACTTGCATCATTTTCCTCTTTATAGGAAGACGGGCGGCTCAATCAAAATTAAAATCCCGATTGGACTCGATGACCGAAAAAGGCAAAGCACAAATCTCGAAAACTGCCCTTTTTCAATATGAGCGAGAAACACTTCTGCAGAAAAAATTCAAACGCTACCACAAGGGTTCTATGAGTCAAACACTTAAACAGCGTGGAATTCGTCTATCGCCAATTGTTTTTTTCTCACTATTTTTTGCTGCGACCGTGCTGCTGGCTATGTCAATCCAGTTTTCATTAGAACTTGGGATGCTGACGAGTAGTGTGGTTTCTTTTGTATTTTTGGGACTCAGTGTTAATTTTTATCTAAGCACTGTAAAAACGCGTCAAGAGCAAGCGTTCTTGATGCTCTTTCCTGTTGCACTTGATATCATTTCACGTGGATTACGGGCTGGTACCACGGTTGAAAAAACATTCATGACTGTTGCTCAAGAAGTGGAGGCTCCCATTGGTCCTGAATTTGCCACTATTTGCAAACAAATAAATTTTGGTATGCCCTTTGAAGATGCCTTGCGTGCATCTGTCGACCGTGTGCAAGTAAAGGATTATGCATTCTTTGTGGTTGCATTAATTATTCAGCGCCGAACCGGAGGAAGCCTTTCAGAACTGGTAGGTAATATTTCTGCTATTATTCGTCGCAGACAAGAGCTCAAATTAAAGATTAAAGCTCTTTCTTCAGAAGCAAGAGCGACAGGTATGATTGTTGGCTCCTTACCGTTTCTAGCAATGCTTGGGATGCTATTTTTTAGCCCTGACTACATTGAGACATTTCAAAAAGATCCCGCTGGGCGTAAATTGATGGCCCTTGCCATGGGATTAATTTTAACGTGTGTGATCGTGATTCGCCGGATGGTCCGCTTTAGAATTTAAGTAAAGAAATTTTAGCGAAGAAATTGATAAAATCATTGATAAAATCTAAGTGAGGAGAAGAAAATGGGACCGATAACTATTGAGGAAATTTTGGTACTAGCTCTAACTTTTGTGGGGTTTCTGTTAACCTATTTCGTGATACAAAGGTTTTTCTCCAAGCGTGATTTACAAACACGTATGGCTAGCATACAAAAGACGACTTCGTCTCATTCTAAAGGGGCGGAGGCCATGAGGACAGAACAATTAAAAATTCTGGGCAACTCACGGTCTAGAAAAAATACTTCATCGTTTTCACAAATGTTTTCTGGTATGACTTCTGGTGCCAAAACAAAATTTGAACGTGCTGGATTGACACCTATTAACGCCCCAGCAATTATGGCCTTTTCGATCGTAGCTTCACTTGTTTTCTTTATAACACTGGGATTTATCTTGGTTGTTTTTGTTCCACCCCTTAATGAGCAGACTATGATCATTAAACTATGTGTCATGTTATTAGCGATTCTTTTGGGATATAAATTCGTCGACATTGCAATAAATTTCATGATAAAAAGGCGCTATGAAAAAATTCGCAAGGATCTTTCCAGTGCATTAGATTTGCTAGTCGTTTGTACAAATGCTGGTTTAAGTATTGATAAAAGCTTTGAACATGTTGCCCAAGAAATAGGAGATAGTAACGTTGAACTTGGTAAAGAATTTGCTCTTACCGCAATTGAGCTGGCAATTCTCCCAGATCGGCGGGTGGCTTTTCAAAATTTAGCAAAGCGTGTGTATATTCCGCTGATTCGAGGAATGGCAACAACCTTGGTACAGGCAGAAGAACAAGGATCATCGATCAGCCAAACCCTTAAAATCCTTTCGCATGAATTTAGTGAAAAGGTTTTACTGGAAGCAGAGGCTAAAGCAGCTAAATTACCAGCGGTTCTTTCGGTACCTGTCGTGGCTTTAATTCTGCCCAGTTTATTAATTGTTTTGCTGGCTCCGGCTATCTTGAGCTTGAATGAGACTTACCGCTTCTTCTAAACGTATACTTCCTCGATTCCCGGAAAATGTAACTATTGGGATGATGAGGCGTTAGCGCAGCTTATCATGAAAAATAAATAAATCTTCATGATGTAGCCCTGAACGATAGCGGATTCTATGTTGCTTACACAAGAAAATCCAGATATAATGAAAGTGATGTAATTAATTTATTTAAAGGAAAAGTAAAATGTTCAAGCTTAAATACATCCTATCTTCCCTAGCTGTCTTAGTGGTTCTTGCAGGAACATCTTTTTATACCTTTAAAGACCAGTTGTCACAATATGGCCCTACCGCAAAACTAACAACTTGCATGTCTGGAGAACCATCCATTTCCGTAGAGATGTATTCTCTGCCAAACTGTCGCTACTGCCGTTATGCCAAGACATTGCTTGACCAAAAGGGGGCCCAGGTTAAAATTCTCGACCTGCAACAAAACCCAAACCTGCGTCACAACTTTCTTGAGCGCACTGGCGGGAAAACCTCGGTGCCTCAGATTTTCATTGATGGCCACCATGTTGGAGGATACAGCCACCTAAAGTCCCTCAATCGCAAAGGAAAGCTGGAATGCTACCTTAAATGCGGTGTAAATAAGAATTGCTAACAGCAGCTTATATTTGCTGTCATGTATCCTCTATTACTTGCTGCAGATTTTTGCAAGAAATAACCTCAACACTGATGGTATAAAACGACTTGATTGCCACCTTTACCTCGCCGGAAATTATACGGATAAATATTATCGGTTGACCACTGACTTAGCCGTATACATAATTTTCCCAAATTGCAATTTGTACTTTCAATTTGGGAAGTTTTTTGTGCTAAACCAATTGAGAAATCAGCAACAATCGTGCCAACCCTTGCCCATCCATCTCACCATCAATTTTTTGTGGATAAAAGTGCCGTTGGAACGCCGTAATCACTGCTTTGGTTTGTTTACCCAAAACTCCATCGCAAGTAATTTCATATCCCACACTTTTGAGAAGTTCTTGCACATACGCCACATTATTCACTCTCGAAGATGCAACCTTCAGCGATGAAATATCAATTTCATTTGGATAAATACCCACGCCATGCTCGGCAAAGCCTTGCCAATCAAAGTACTCTCCAGGATCGGCCTTACGGGTGGGCGCTATATCACTGTGGCCCAGGATATTTTTAGGTGGAATCGCGTACTTTTGCATCAGTACCTGACACAACTTCAAACAACTCCGCAGCTGTGGCTGCGCAAAAGGCCCATGCCCAGGATGCACCATCTCGATTCCCAAAGACCAGGTGTTAAGACCTTGCCTATTTCGCCAAGCGCTTACTCCTGCATGCCAAGCCCGCATAGCATCAGGCACCAGCTGAAACACTTCTCCTTGTTCATCAATAAGATAGTGCGCGCTTACTGGGTTATTGGACTTTGCATCTGTAAGCACATCCACCGATAAATCAAAATCACATGCTGTGTAATGGAGAATAATGTATTCAATGCGGCTGCCAGGCTCACGTTGGTCATAATTTGGTGAAACAATGGCGCACTTTAATTGCAACACGCTCTTCTGCTGTAACTAATTAGGTTGGCAATTAAATCAAAGGAATGATAATACTTTTTGCAGACGGCTACCTTACCCTTTTCTTCGTAAATTAAAATTTCTGACATGGTTGCGAATGAATTCCCCTTTGTGTAGGCAAAATCTATCAAATGATGCTATCAAACACAATTGATTTGCGTAACCTATCGGTAACCCATTCACGGCTGCAAGCTGGCACTTGTACAGTTCTATTCCAAACTTCTCTAAAGCCATCCTAAATTTGTCCAACGTATCGCACAAAAATGATTCCTATTCAGTGGGTACCAAGCTTTTAGCCGATATGCTTCTTTCCTGGTAGAGTTTGTTTCAATGGCAGGCTATCCCCAGTTATGCCACCAGAAAACTTGGTTTGGGGGAGGTTTGGGGGAAGTGTGGAATAGAACTGGTACAGTGCCGTAGGGAAACTGCGCATGTTTATTAATGCCAACCGTATAGGCATGCTACACCTTCCCCAGAAGTTGTTCTGCGGGAATGAAAAGATAAAGATCATAAGGCTCTTTTGCGTTTTGAGTGGGTAATCTGAATTTTAGGTAGGCGAACAGCGTAGGTTCAGCTGGTAAAATTCCAAGCCTTCAACAAGTAAATAAAGCATCGTTTTAAATAATTTATTCTTAACCCAAGTTCAACGGCCTGAGCCCCTAAAACCCTAAAAACCCCCTTATTTCGAAAAAAGATTTCCTATAATACAAGATGTTAATGTTTCAGATGT
>JBDLIP010000054.1 GCA_039714795.1 Pseudomonadota bacterium
TCAACATTTGAAAATTTCATGGCTCTGATGGTGTAGTGTGCCCAGAGGAATCTCGTTTTTAGAAATTGCACGGGCACTCTCAACAGATGCGACAGAACCAGAGTTTCCAATAGATTGTTCTTTAACTCCACTTGATCTATCAATGCTGAAAAATATCAGGACTGACAAATCCCAAGGCGTCCAAACGAGAGCGAACTGGGAGAAAGTCAAAGCACGCTTTAGCCAACTCAGTCCGACCCTCACGCTCGATTTTTTCTTCCAAGCTGGCTTTTAGCTTATGCAAATAAAGCACATCAGTAGCAGCGTAGGTCAGCTGATCAGGTGAAAGCTCATAAGCTCCCCAGTCCGATGTTTGCTGCTGTTTTGAAATTTCAATTCCTAAGATCTCTAAACAAAGATCCTTCAACCCATGCTTATCCGTATAAGTGCGTGATAACTTCGAAGCTATTTTTGTGCAGTAAAGTGGCATACACATCACACCTAGATATTTAGAAATTGCAGTAACATCAAACCGGGCAAAGTGAAAGATCTTGGTCAGATTTGGATCAGCTAATATACGCTTAAGATTCGGTGCATCATAGGTTTTACGATCCAATTGCACCACATGACAGACTCCATCCCCTGCACTCAACTGCACGACACATAACTGATCCCGGTGGATATTAAGCCCCATCGCTTCAGTGTCCACCGCCACTGAATCTTTGAATTGCACAGAGTCAGGCAAATCACCTTGGTGAAAGTGAATGTCGGGAATCGAGTGTGTGGTCATGTTGGTGCCTCTGTGTTGGTTCAGCGGGAATCATACAAATGACCTTTGTTTCTTAGGTACTGCAAAGGCCCAATCTTATCGATCAAATCCCACATTCTTGGTATCAAATTTTCTGACAGAATGCACCCATTTTTAATAACGCTCTATTAACCTGAATTTTGGATAAGAGATAACTGCACTTTCTGCCCGCAGGCCGTCATCTTGAACACTGATTTTCCGAACATGCGAATGTAAAGTCGCACGAATTGGAAAATCTTTGCGATCTCTAGCTCCTAGGATCTAGAGGACTGTTATCAATGGTTAGCACTGCTGATGTTTTTGCGCCTGAAACAAGCTGTTTAAACTGAGCAATTGGTATGATTGTTTTTCCTGATTGATTATTGGATGCTACATAAGTTAATACAACTGGTTGATTTGGTTGTAAGAATTTAATTTTTATCTGAAGATTTTCTTTGTTTGTATGTGCTTCTTCTATCATAAATTCAGACTCATAATAATCACCTTTATCTTGATCCCAAAAAGTTAATTTTGCATTTGGTGGATTATCAGCAAAGCTGTCTGAAATATCAGATTCAGTAGACCACAAACTAACAAATCTATTGGCAGTGAGTGATTCTGATTTTGCTTTTCCATGCTGTACTTTGTAATAAATCGAGGGATTGTTAATAGTGATGATTGCGGTCCCGTTTTCCTGGCCTTTAGAATCAATTTTTATCTCGTTTATCGTAACAATGATATCCTTAGAAGAATTTTTTTTAGCACCAACCATGGAAATAGCTGGATTGGCGAGCATTGCTCCTAAGATAAATGTGATGGCTATCTTTTTCATGATTCATCTCCTTTTTGAAAGTTATGCTAAGAATATTGTTAATTTATTTTGATCGCTATCTAATGATATGTAAATTTAATAAAATAAATGTTAATATAATGAATTTAAATAAAACTGTTGATTTTCTGGTACATTCAAATTGCTCATTTATCTCAGGTAAACTGCGCGCTTCTCACTGCCATAAAATTCAATGTTTTGATTCAGCACGGGCATAATTAACATTTCGTTAACTTTTATCCCTTCATAATGCAATCGCTATTCTAATTGCAATCAAGAAAGCTGATCATCATGATTCATAGGCAATTGATATTCTGGACTATTTTTACTGTCTATCTTTGCATAACATCCACACAAGCATCGCAATTACCCATCAACAGTGACTATCTTGCACGCATGAGATACGCGCAAGGTAAAATCGAAAATTTTAGAAAAAAAACCAATCGCACAATAAAAGCACAACCCAATACAATTAATTTAATCCTCACAGATATTGAAAAATCCAGACAGATACATGAACAAACTCTACCTCCTGCCTTTCTAGCTCCTCAGACAAAATACTCGCCTATCAATTTTATATCTTCGGATACAAAAATAATCTCTCTCAAAGAATTAATAGGGAAAATCCGCCCTTTTCAACAATATTTTATAGAAAATCAGCAGAATCTAAACGCGTTCATACTTTGTGAGCGTCACGATGCCCCTTTATCTTTGGGTACAGTGTGCGATGAGATTAAAAAGTTCATTCATTATTGGGAAGGATACTCTAATTATGCTGCAGCAATCATACTTATTTTGAATCATGCTAATATTTTGGAGGAAACTATTGATTTTGAGAGACTCGCTACCTGTATTCTATACCGGTTTGAATTAGAAACTTGGCATAAAGCATTACTGGAGCCAGAACCAGCACAGTGGGATCAGCTGCAAAATACCATTAACGTGTGCCAACCCGATACATTCCTTGCTAAACAATTTACAAATGCTATGCCGCGTAACACCCAAATCATTAAGGAAACATTGCTTTCTAACAACGAAACACAAATAAATCTGGATAAATATTTACCGCGTTTTTCTTCCAATTCACCTTTCCAAAATAACATGAAAGAACTAAAAAGCTGGTGTTACATAAATAACATTCTAAAAAAAGTGAAAAAATTGGAAGAAATATATCAACAATTATGGATAAATATCCAAAAAGCAGGATCTAAGGAGCGCAGAAAACTGTTACTACCCCAGGTATCAGTAAATTTCATTGGAAATAATGATTATCTCGTCTCTCCGGGTAGTGCATACAAAGTTTTAAGTCTTATGTCACATACCACAACCACAGATCATTATACTTTTGGCATCCCAGTAATGGAAAAAGACAATAACCCTGTAATGCGCACCACCCAAGTGAAGAAAATTGCATTTTCATATCCTAAGCTTGCTCCTTTAAACTTTGGATATTGGAAACTTCGCCACATTCTTGAATCCCTTTTGGCTCCTTGCGACCCAGCATTAAGCAGTTTACCGTTTTCTCCATTAGCAGACTGCTTGCTCTTAAGGGGTTTAAACTGGATCATCCCGAAATCACCTAAAAGTAAGAACCTGCATTCAGCAGCTACAAGATCACCCGACAATCTGGCAAGACTTGATCGCCACTATAGAAACAGCGCAGAAGAATTTGAGAAGCAAATAAGTAACAAAATTATCATAGCCTCTACAAATTTGGAAGAAGCAAACTTCCACAAATATCTTGAAGCAGTCAAAAAAGGAAAAAAAACACTCGATTCTTGGAAAGATGCCTTTTTATGGCAGGCTATTTTAGATCTTCTAACCTTTACCAGTGCCCATCCCAATTATTTTACAATTGAGCAACAAACACTAAGCAGAGTCGAAAATAACTTTTTATTTTACCCTTCCTTTGAACGAACTTCAGCCATCCAGACACAGGAAGAGCACCATACAATTTCTCAAACTAATTGTTGGTTCTTGCTAGCTCAAGGAGAAATTCCTGACAGCATCAAACAACGTTTTCGGCATTGCGCGCCACTTTTATTTTTTAATCTGTTATCCCAGTTATCTAAGCAACAAGCCTTATTCGACAGCATCACTGAGGAATTTGACCTTACAGCGGCACACACAGTTGACGAAGAAGAAACAAATATGAATACCGCAAAAGCCCTTGGGCTACACATGCGATTCAATCCAGAAGTTGCTCAACAATTTTTCGGTAATCTTTCGACCCTAATCGAACTTATGTCGCAAGAGCACGTGACTTGGCAAGAAATATTCGCAAAAATTAATCCTAGGCTTTGTGAAAGCTACCAAGCCCTTTGGAGCGCTCTCAAAGAGCGACATTTCCTAGACTATCTACAACAAAAAATCAATAGGACGCAGAATAGCTCCTTGCCAGAGTCTGGTTTACTATTGGAACTAGCGCATACAATGTGTGACTCTCAAGAATTCCTAAAAACACTAAAAACGTTACCTGAAACTGTTGGAAAGCACATAATATCGTTACAAGAACAAAAAGGGAAGAAACTTGAAGAACTATTTACAACACTGCCAACTAAAATAAGCTCATATTTTAGCAAAGAGTGGGAGGCAGCAGACACCAATGATGCCTTTCGCGCAATGCTCACCATAAAAGCAATAGATAAATTGATTGATGCAGAAAATCCAATTATTTATGAATCCCTAGTAAAAGAAACACGGTCATTTGAAAACACACCCTGTGCTGATGCAAAAAAATCTCCCAATACCAATTTATTAGAAAATGCAATCTGGACCGTGGAGGACTTTGCGAAATATGCAATCCAAAAGTGCAATCTAGAAACTCTTCCCGCAAACCTTATTGTTGAAATTTTGACTGTCATTCTTGAAAATTTTTCTGATGTAGCCAGAACAAATTTTCATACTAGTTGGACACAAAAGGACTTATTAAACAAAGCCAGGAATGCTGGAGCCCCCAAACTGGTTAGAGATTTCCTGGGAACCTATTGTGTTCTGTGGCGCAAGGAAAAGATACCTCAGAAAATTGATTACAAAAGTTGCATTCAACCGCTAAGAGAATCTTACGCAAACTCAGTGCCATTATTGCTCAAAAATATCCAAGCCAAACTCGACTTAGTTCGAAAGATACGTGATTATATCGAGGCAATAATAAGGCAATCCGTTCAAACAATCAATTACACAGAATTAGAAATCGCTACCCTTAACCAAGCCCTGGAGTTAATTAAATATCCCTATCAATTACTTGCGATCCCCCCTGAACCAATTAAAGCTGCAAGCGTCAATGTATTTGCTTTTCATAAATTTACAGCAAGCATCGATATGCTCAGTTTTATGTTTAAGCAAAATATTTTCAAAGAAAGTGAAGTAAATAAAGCTATAAAATCACTTATTGGTGAATATCGAGAGTTTAAAGAGACAGTATTGAAATCTCCCAATGATTGCAAATTGATTTTGACTCAACCCCAGGTACAATTGAGCGGTAGCTTTCAAAATTATTGGTTGATCACCCCTGCCATGGCAAAAACGATACGAGAACCAATTGAGTCTCCTTATACCTTTAAGCCTCTTACCATCGAAGAAGCCCCAATACCAGGTGAACAATATGCGTATTGGAGTATGCAGTGCTTGCTGCAGGGAGAAGTCAAATCTAATGTGCCCTACTTTCTAGAAATGCACGATGAAGCATCTAAGGAAAAAACAACCTATCATTGTGCTACCTGCATGGACGATTGCACGCAACCGTTAACCCCAGCTATGCTCTTAACAGATTTTTTGCTGCTACCCGGTAAATCGTTTGGGTCTCTAGGATTTAGCCGCCACAAAGAAAGTGAGTATGCCTGGATCAAATGGGATCTTATGGGAGAACATATATACATCGTGCGTAATAATCACCTCACAAATGAGCTAATGGATCAACATATTGATCGCAAAACACGTTTGTATCTGCTGCACCTAAACCCTGAAGTTCTCACCTTAGAATGGCTTAATGCTATAAAAGATTATAATAATCTCTTGCCCAAACAACAACACACTCAACAACCCATAGGGCAAATAAAATTTCACCCTTGGTTCATCAAAAAGTACTGGAAAAATTTGGCAAAAATGCAGGAGATTCTCGACCAACAACTTACTCTAACCTTTGGAGAACTATTCCAACACATGTGGCCTGATTTGCATATTTACATCCAATACCACAAAAAGCATTATCCAAACAAAAAGCTTTCCGAAATAATACGTCAAGCTCACTATGAATCATTGGACCTCGATCAAGCAATTGCACCCAAGCAATACCTGTTTCAAGCTTTGGAAAAAGTAGAAAACAATTATCTTAAATACGCTTCTGAAGGGCCAAAGACCGTTGATGAATTCGCCAAATACATCATCGAACAATCAACGAAGAAAAATTATGATGCGGCAACCACTGATATCATTAGCAAACTTGCTAGAAAATTCACCTACAAGGGTTCTACACCCTTAACGAGCCAATAGTAACTCCAAAGAGACATTTATGAGAAACAGCAAAGAAAATTCACCAAAAGGATACATAGTGCTTCATAAATATGCTCTACAAGTATCTCTATTCCTCATTTTTGCGGTTAGTGTCTCGCCAATATTTGCAACATCAACCTGGCCAGCACGATATCAAAAAGCCATTGCTCTAGGACAACATGCTCATTCTGAATTGCACCGATCCATCTGTAATCTCACTGGAGCTCACCTAGATTATGTTCACGATATGGTGCTGCGATTACGCCAACTTGAAGAGCAAACCGCCCTTGCCGATGAAATTAGGTATGCTGTGCAACAAACCCAGACGATGCTCGCACAACCTCAGGCCCTTATCCATTCTGAAAACGAGACATTGGTATTGGACCTGATTAATGCGAAAAAACTCAATCCCCTTCATCCTGGGTTTAGAAAATTTACGCATGCTATAAGTGCTCTTGAGGGCTTATCAAGCCTATTGCAAGAAAATCCAATTTTTGAAAAATTACAAAAACTGATTGATTATTACAAAAATTTCAAGATAAATATCCTAAAAGCCAAGCCAACACATCGCAAAGAGCTACTACGGCCAGAGTTACAGATGATTACAGAATTTGGTGACTTCCTCATTCTGCCGTCTATCGCCTACCAAATACTCGGAAAGGATCGCCAGCAACTTATCGAATCAGGTACGGCAAATGAAAGGATTGTTTATGGAAATGGATGGAGTCAAAAACCCAACAAGTCTGGAGAGCACATTGTCACGCGTTTACAAACACAAACCGATGATGTTCATTTCAAACTTGAAAAATTAGCTTCTCCCCTGACTCCGTATGATGAAACGGTTGTTTTTTGGCTGAGTTGCCTTTGGCACGGCTACCCAACGACATCTGCTTCAACTATGCTGTACATCAAAGATATAGAAATTCTCGGTCAGGACGATGGTATCACGAAAGAGAATATCATTATACAAGCCAGCGCCACTGCAAATGGTCAACTGATAGGCCAAGAAACCAGCATTGACAAAAGCTATTTCCATCAAGATGCATTTGCACAGATTCTTGTACTCCCCTCTGATCGCAAGATGGAGCATTTGTTTATAGGGGAAGATGGCAAAATAACAAGTATCGATAACGGTACTTTGGGAATCAAAGCTAGCCATAGCGCTCCATCTTATCTTATTAGAAAAAACAAGCAGCAATATTGGGTGAACTTAAGAAACACATTATTCTTCCATCCACAAATGCAAACTCCTATCGCTCAAGGTAAGATACCACAGCACCATCCGGTGGAGTTTCTTATCACCTTGTTTGCATATTTAAATGGAAGTTCAAGAACACTTGAACATTGGGGAGCAAAATGCCAATTGGACAAAAAACAACATAAATTCAATACCCATGAGCTTATTTCTGAAAGTATGAAAATGCCGTTGCAAATTTACCCCTGGTATTTGGACCATCTCCTCAAGATGCTTGGTGAGAATCAGCACCTTGAGAAGACGCTTGTTGGATTGCCAGCACTGGCGAAAAACACAACTCTGCAAGATGTTGTGACCCAACGGTATCCCCTGGTAGGTCAGTACTACCAAACTATTGCCGGCACTAAAAAGAATAATCTCTTTGAATGCGAGCAACAACTTGTAGGTGATTCTAACAAAGGGGTTGCCAAAATCCACCTTGATCATCTCGTACAGCTCACAACAGGTGACTGGCAAAAGCTAGACGCTACCCTAGCGAAGCTTGCAGAACAGCCACCTCTATCACTTGACGACTCTGTACTCCACATCTTGAACAAATGGCAGTTGCAAGATACAGAAACAGAAGAGGAAATATTTCAAACCGTATTTGCTCTCGTTGCTGAAAATTTTTGGTCCGTTGGCCTTAAAGTAAGCAATGAGTGTTGGCACGACGAAAAAATCCTCGGAAATATTATTCAAAACAGCACAAGTCTTAAAGCGCAAAAACTTGCCAGCTTTCTGCTTTATAAATTTGCAGAGTTTGCTCCAATCCCACAAGGAATCAAACTTATTGAGCAACCCACTGGAAAATCAACCGATATTGTCTCACTTATTATAAACGGAGGGGTCATAGATCAGGAGAGATTTTCAACTTTTGCAGGCTTTACTAATCTCAAACAGCTAGCAATTACAGACTGTCAGTTGAACACAGATGATACATCAACTCATTTCTTCGCTCCGCTGCAAAATTTGCAACAGCTAACAACACTAGATCTAACTAATAATAATATTAAAGATATTAGAGGACTAACTGAAGCGCTAGTACAACTTCAAAAAATTAATACCCTTATTCTTAAAGATAACCCCATTCGTGCACCAGAGCCTTTGGCAAAACTAACGCAATTGCGGAACCTCAATTTAACAGGTACAAAAATCACCCATCTGCGATTTCTAGAGCCTCTGACCAAGCTCAAGCAAGCGATCACCTCTGGAACCCTTATCATTGATGACATCGATAAAAATATCATGCAACTTCAGCAAAAGATCGTAAAATTTCTTGATCTTAAAAAAGACTTTATCAGCGAGAAGCGTGCCGAACTCGAACAGTATTTGCAAGCGGACTCGCAGGAAAGTGCTCATCAACAAGCACTCAATGGAGTTCTTTCCGAACTATATCAACCTGAAGAATTATTTATGGAATCAGAAAAGCAAACCCTTTGTACGCAAACAGAACCATTTGATATAGAAAATGATGCCGAATTTCAAAACTTTAAAATCATACGGCAGATCTTCAAAACTCCAAAAGGTAACCTAAAGAGCCACCCAAAGCACCAAGAGATTGCTAACATTTTAGATCTGGTCATTACGCATTATGTTAAATTCTTCCATACTCTTGAAATGGCCAAAACAGCTCAAGAAAGGCAAGAATTACTTGCTCCCAAAATAACCTTACAATTTGCTAACAATCAACAGCGTTACCGCATCCCTTTGTCATTAGTAGATGCACTGACCTCTCTGATGCGCACGCAGGGTCAATGCTTTGGGGTGATTAACAAACAAAATACAAGCGGCAGCCATGCTGTTAAACCTTATAAGAGTTTTCACTATAAAACCGATTTTTGCCCTAAACAGACTCTATTGTATGAGACTGAAGAAGGTGATAACTGCCAGGCCTTTATCCTGCATTCCAAGTTAGAAAATATATTTCCCATAGAGCCAGGAATGCAAGATGCCGCCTATTTAATGGAATTATTTTTCAACGGTATCCAAGGAGAAATAGACACTGCCATTGTGCCTGCCATCTATTTGACCCTTTGTGATTTAGAGATTTTCCAACCCAGGACTCCAGATGAACCGAAGACGTACTTCTTTAATTTGAAGGAGAAAGAGCAAATCTTTTCTAAGATTCACCAAGGATTAGCAGAGCAATATCAGCAAAAACCAGGAGATTTCACACCAACCAAGATCGACATTGGCATAGCTGTTGCCCCAACGATCCCAGGCATGAGACTAGATTGCTTCTTAGAAAATGTCCAAAAGGGCGATAGTTCACTTTATGAGCTAGATTTCATACACTACAGTAAACTCGTGCTTGTATCCTTGCTGGGTACCTTTTGGGATTTCAAGGGCGATAACTTTATTGTTACCCCAGTAGAAAACAAAACAGGCAAAAGAAAAATATATGCCATTGATAGCGATTCCGGTTTTGACGAAGTCACGAAAATCTATAAGGAGGATATGGGAATCGGATTTCCTGACACAACGCTCCATTCCGCTCGTATGAGAAATATTCTGCTCATTCTAGCCCCTTTAATGGGGCGCCCGATAGCCCAGGAAGCACTAGAGATGATCCTGGCAATCAAGCCTGCACCTTTTATCTTGCGTTGGCTGGCAGTACTTGCCAAACGCAACCAATATTACCGACTACACGGCCAACATACTCACAAAACAACTGAAGAAATATCTGCTTGGCTGGCACGTTTTACCCCTGGTATCATTATCCAATTGCATAAAACCCTTCGGCAAATGCAGTCATTCATTGACACGCAAAAAAATCCAACTTTACAAGATGTTTTCGAACTATGCTACCCAGACATCGCTAAGTTTTACCAAACCTTTCTGAATCACAATTTGGGGAATTATACTCTGGCATTTAAGCAGATATACCAGGCTAGTTGTTATGATAGTGCTAATGCAAAGGTTGAACACAATATCTCAAATAGTACCCTAGATAATGGCCACCGTATCCTTTCTGTCATGGAAAAGCGGGCTGCTGGAATTAAGCAAGAACAAAAAAAAGCAAAAAAGAAAGAAAAATCTTTTTACTTGCCAGAAGATGCAGCCCTTGCTCTGGTCGATCAACTTGACCTAACAAAAATGGCAGATGAGGATGTTGTAACTGTGATTGACCTAATGGCAGAGTTCTTCTGGGAACAATCCTTAAACATTAGTAACAAACACTGGAAGCGCAAAAAACAAAAACTTTGGCAAATGCTCCTTAAGGAAACCGCCACAACAAAAGCAAAAAAATTGGTCTTCCTCTTAAGGTTTGAACTTGCACCCTATTGTGTTGCACCAGAAAATATCACTCTGCAATTACACAACATAGGCTTTTATAAAAATAGATTGCTGGGTTTAAAAGTATCCAACACTACCCTGGTAGCAGAGGATCTCAAAAAAATAACCAGTTTTCCCAATCTACAAAAATTAACCCTTACACACACAGACCTTAAAGATACATCAGGACTTCAAGCTATGACATGTCTAACTCATCTTGATTTCTCCCATAATTCTCTAAAACATATTAGGCAAATTGGCAGCGCTACTCTTCCCGCTTTAACTGTGTTAAATTTGTCTCATAATCAACTTAATAATCAAGAAAGTGGCGGCGTGGCGAAAATTGCTGAACTAAGTCGACTACAATGGATTAATCTAAGCTATAATAACTTAGAAAATATATCTTTTACATACAATTTATTGAGACTTTCTCTTCAATACATTGATGCAAGAGGAAATATAATCAAAGAAACGGACGATATACAAAACCTTAGAAACAGTAATAGTCAAAATCTAACATTTCTTATAGATCATCCGCTTTCACAAGGCTCTCAAAATTGCTCTGTGCAATAATGATCTGATTTGCGTATATTTAGAGACCTCAGATACTTATTTTAACCTGAGTTTTGGATAAGAGATAACTGCACTTTCTGCCCGCAGGCCGTCATCCAGGCCTCCATTTTTTCCCAGCTCGCCAAGAGCTGGATTGGAAAAAGGAGTGAGCCGGGATCCAGTTTTTTATTTCAACTTTAAAATCATACTTGATTCTTCAACCATCACCATCTATTTTGGTGCCATGTTTTAGGCACATTGTGATAATGGAATTAATAATTAGGGAGTACGAAACATGCCAATCAAGCGCTTTTTTCATCTATTTTTAGCTGTCTGCATTCTGATGCACACTTTGGCTCCACAAATTGCCCAGGCAACGAAAAAACCCTTATTAGAGGAGAGTGCCAGCAGCTCC
This sequence comes from Pseudomonadota bacterium, assembly GCA_039714795.1. NCBI lineage: Bacteria > Pseudomonadati > Pseudomonadota > Pseudomonadota bacterium. The sequence goes on from JBDLIP010000054.1 coordinate 11,564, forward strand.
AGCTCCAGCTACAGCTCAATTGAAGCGAGTCAATATCCCAAACCTAACGAGTCTTCAAGTGCCATCGTGCATGTTAATTTTAATGATGATGAAGACAAGCGATA
>JBDLIP010000055.1 GCA_039714795.1 Pseudomonadota bacterium
GAAATGCTACCTTTTTTAATCAACATAATCTTCACCTTCGTTTTTGCATTGAAAGGCATTGATCTATTTCAAGATCAGAATCTATACTCAAAGACAAATTAATCCCCTATTTCCTGTTACGTCCAAAGTGCTTACTTACCAGTGCAAATTCTACGATTGCAGAATACTATTAAACTAGAGATTTTCATCTGTCATTGGTATGCATCAGTAGCACGTTCCTTTTTAACACAAGTGTTGGGTTTATCGCAAACTTTTAAAACAGCTCATTGACGATTTATTTTTATTTTCATGGATTGGTCGCGGATGGCTTAACAAAGCACATAAAAAGCCAAGTCTGATTTCTTTAAGACAACCCTTTGTCAATCATAATTCAGCCAACTCCTTTGGGATCACAATCTTAAATTTAGGGATATACACCCCACCTTTTACAAGCGTACGTGGCCCTTGTCCAAGACTGACCCGAGTAGTGTCGAGAAATGGAACCCAAGCATGTTGCTTTTTTTCCATAAAGTACATGAAAACTCTTTTTATTTTTACAGATGTGCATTGTTCTAATAAATCCTGCAAGATTTGTGGTCTAAGATTAGCAAGTCCTTCAAACATTTGATAGCACTCAACTAAGCTAATATATTTGGGAGTAAGGTATAAGCACTCTAGTATCGATCGCTCAGCTGTTGATATTTTAATTGTAAAATTTGCTTCGGCATAGCTTTCCAATCCAACACATACTGGCAAAGTAATTGTCTTTATGTGTTGAATTGGATTTTGCCATGCATAATCTACAAACCACTTAGGAAGTAATTTTTGGGGTGAAAATAGGAATATTAATTCTTTCTCAAAACTAAAATGGTGAGCGTGACCTAATAACGAAAGAGACGTTGGGCCACCTACATGAAGTGGTAATTTTGCTTGATCTTGGAGCGCATACAGCCCTCCTGCCCAACTGATCTCATCGTCGGGCCTTTTGAAAGCTCCAATTCCTACAGATTCAATCCATCCACTTTTGCAGTATTGTTTTTGCAGATCAATGGAAATCCCAAGCCCAACCAGCCACTGGGCTAAACATACCGTGCCTGGCTTATGCTTTTCTAGAAGAAGTTTCATTTTGGTTGTTTTATTGGTACTCATGGCCCCTATATAACATTATTTTTAAAATATATAAAGCTTTTGTGCAATTTCGTGGTTCATTAGTTGCTGCTATCAAAAACCTGTATACGCCTTGCGCCCTGTTGGGTAGATACGCACGCAAAAGCCAGTAATCTCTGTGTCCCAAATCAACATTCGCTGAACAGAGGAAAATTGGAAGTTATTTCGTACCCATTCCATAACAATTCGGCGGCCTGCTTGAAAAATCGGCACTGTACTGTCAAAAATACGAATCTACCACACAAACGCTCGAGAATGGAACTGTTACAGTGCCTGGCCCTGAGCAATTACAAACACATCATTAATTTTTTAAAAATGGAGAAAAACTTAATAATAGATAAAAATAAAAAACTAAAGTACATAAAAAACAAAGAATGTTCTTGACTATTAGTATAATTTCAATAAATTATTCTTATAATTAAGATGTATTATTTTATTGTAAAGATAGGAGTTTTTTTATGTTTGTTGTAAAATTTGTGAATGGTAATACGCTTTCTGGAAGTTTAGATCAGATTGTTGCAGGCCTTCAGGCTCTCTCTAGCGAATACAGTTATGGATCAGACGCTGACGACTTGCTTGTTTCGATTGATTCCTGGGATACGCAAGAGAAATATCTCAACGGTGGTAATGGAAACGATACTCTCCTGGCTGGAGGTCAGGGAGCAATTTACTTGCTGGGCAAGGAAGGGGAAGACATGCTAGTAGGGTCTTCAAGTGAGGCTAACCGCATCTTTGGTGGAGAAGGAACGGATTTCTTGAAGAGTAATCTTGGAAGTGTTAACCTTCTCAATCCAGGTGCAGGAGTGGATGTGGCTATCGGCACAAACCAAGGAAGTGATTACCTAGTACACGAAATTGCACTTAATGCCGATGCCATCAATAGTCAAAATAATATAGGTGACCTTTATATTGGCTCAAACTCTACTCAGGATTATCTGATATTCGTGGCTGAAGAGGACGACTTCATTGAAGATGCAAATATGCCAGGAACTTTCATACATATTTTTGACGCGTTAGATAATGCAGGTGTGAAAGAAATTTTAGCTAGCAACCACAGGGTTAACTTTCAAAAGAACCCTATATTGACAACAGATGATCGGTTGCATTTGACAGTGATTAACATTGAAAACGTGATTTTTGATCTTAAACCCGTGGCAGTAGCCGACACACTTACAGTCAACATCACTCCTTTGGGGATCATGGGTGAGGATAATCTATTGGCAAACGACCTAGATCCAAACCATACAGCCAACAAAGCCAAGGTAGGTGATTCCAGTTTTGATCCCGATGTTGCACCAATTATTTCACAAAGTCTAATTGACAGTGACAAAGGTCTTGAAGTGCTTGATGTCTACGATCTTCTTCTTCCTGATAGGCTTACCAACACCAGGCTGGTTGCTGATTTCAATGGTGGCGAGATTGCTAAATTCAGTATCACCGATGGTATGGGCCAAGAAGCAATTCTGTTGGTTAAACGCAATGGTGACGTTAGCTTAACTGGCGAGGCTATATTTGGAACGGATGAAGAAGTTCACTTTAGCTATGATAATTTTGATGGGTTTTCTTTAGCGTCGGCACAAGCGACATTCGTCTTGAATACACCTCCTGAAGCCGTAGACGATATGTACATGACAGACGAAGATACGGTGTTAAACATTGCTATGCCTGGAATCTTGTTCAACGACAACGATGATGATATCGGTGATAGTATTTCAGTAAATCTCCCTGTTGTCAGTGAACCCAGCAAAGGAATATTGAACGTGCACGGTGATGGCTCGTTCAGTTTTGACCCTAATGGAGAATTTGAAAGCTTGGCTGTGGGAGAATCAGAGCACGTAATCTTTACTTATCAGGTAGTCGATAACTTCAATGCCCTATCTAATATTGCCTCAGTTGACCTGGAAATTGAAGGCGTGAATGATACTGTCTCTTATAATATTTTTGATTCCAATATTAGTGATACAACTTTCAGCGGTGGCAATGAAGACAATGTAAACTTTAGTATCGACCTTTTGGATTCAACATGGATCAATGATCCTGATACAAACGATACTCACAGTCTTGTTGGTAATCCAGATGCAGTAACTCTTGATTCTATTGTGACACCAGCTGGCGTCAGTATTTCTTCTGTTGGTGTATTTACACTCCTAGGCAGAACATTAAGCTTGGTAGTTGATGACCGCTATCAAGTCTTAGGTGCTGGAGAAACAGCAACGCTTACTTTTACATCTCGCATTCGTGACTCAGGTGCTGATCCTATAGTTCCTGGGCCTACAGCTTCTTCAACCTTTGATGTCGTGGTTGCAGGGGTTAACAACCGCCCCACTTTAGCAAATATCAATGTTACTACAAATGAAGATGCTACAAATCCCTTCAGTGTCGATATCTTAGATACTAGCAATGACATTGATAGCAACGATGTAATATCCTTGAACATGGTTAGTTTGGACTCGGTTATGAAAAATGGAATGATGTCCATGCGCATGATTGCTTTTGCACAAACGGCAATAGGCATTTCATTGGATCCACACCAATTCAATGACCTTGCAATAGGTGAGGATGTGGTTTTTAAATTCTCAGCTACGGTATCCGATGATAGCGGTGCAGCTAACGATACCTCTCTAGCTAATATGGTTACAGTGACTGTTGATGGAAGAAATGATCCCCCCAACGCTGTGGATGATGGCTTTGGTGTGGGCATTGTAACTGATGAGGATAATTCCATTAATATTGGCAACGCCACGTTGCTAGACAATGACTTTGACCCAGATGCCAGCGATGTTCTTACTATTTTCAGTGTGGATGACTCCATGGCCAAAGGAACAGCAATGCTCATGGGAGGAGTAGTTGTATATGATCCAAATGGCCAATTTGAAGAGCTAGCTGTGGGGCAAATGGATACGGATACATTTGAGTATACCATAACAGACGGTAATGGTAGTTTTGATACAGCAACAGTCACCGTGAAGGTGAATGGGGTAAATGATGTACCGTTGGCTATTCCTGATGTCAATGCTTTTGTAAAAGAAGATGATCCAACTACGACTGATTTAATGGGAAATATACTGGACAATGACAGTGATGTTGATAGTGTTTTGACGGCTCAACTTGTGAGCCCTGCTGCTGGTACTTATGGCAACTTGATGCTACAAGCCAATGGAGACTATACATATTTAATTGACAACACACTTCCAGCAGTTCAAGCGCTTAATAATGGTGATGTTGTCTTTGATGCCTTTACCTATGAGCTGTTTGAAGATGGTGTACCCTCAGGAGTTACAACAACTCTAACCCTGGAAGTCATAGGAACTGCAGAACCACCAGTCATTACACCAAGTGTTATTGTTGTAGATGAAACATCAAAAACTATTACCTTAGATATTGACGTTATCGCAGATGAGGACAGTGACGACCTAATATTTGGAGCGACTACGGTTCCAACCGGTGTTGTTGTGGATCCAACCCTGGTGAATGATAGTGATGATGGTGTTATTGATGGAATGATTAGCACACCAGTTGATATTGATTATTCTGGTGCGCCTGAGGATCAGGTATCTATAGTTGAGTTTATGAGTACAACGACAGGTGGGCCAGAGGAGAAGTTTAACGTGGTGATTGGAACTGAGAGTGAACCTCCTGAGAATTTTTTGCATGTTCAATTTCATGATACCATTGCAGACACGTTGTCTTTGCATGCTATTCCTGTGAGTGATTTTCCAAAAGATATTGATATGGCATCAGATTTGGAGCTATTTATTGCCCAGATACCAGATAGCTTTGTATTTGCAGGTACTCTCGACATAGAAAATGATGGCGATAAGGAGCTTATTATACAAGTGACAGGCACAACAAGCACACTATTTTATGGGTTACAAACGGAATTTTTTCCCACTGATATTGACAGTATTGTGGACTTGTCAGGAGAGTTTTTATCGACGGTAAATGCTTTATCATTCAATGGGACGATTGATGTAAATAACAATGGCCAAGATGATTTTATTGCTATGCTAAGCGATGAAATTAATAAATTTTACTATGCATTTGAAACAGAAAATTTTCCAGCTGAAATTGATTCACTTGCAGATCTACCCAATGAATTTTTGGTCCTTCCAGCTGCTTTCTCTTTAGTAGGGTCAATAGATACAGATGGTAACGGAGATATGGAAATGATTATCCAAACTACTAATAATGGTCACCACAGTTTTCATTCTCTGCAGACAGAAAATACCCCTATAGAGATTCGTACACCACTTGATTTACCTGATCCTTTTTTGTCAATTCCGGATTTACTTTCTTATTCTAGCACAACTGATATTGATAACGACGGAGATAATGAGTTTATAGCTACACTTAGCAATGCAGGGGATATGCTTTTTTATGCATTTCAGACCGAAGATACACCTATTGATATAGAGACTGTTTTGGACTTACCTTCGGAATTTCTCAATATAAGCTCTCCTAATATAAGTGGAACTAATATCAATTTTTCAATTGGCTCTATTGATAACGGAGATGAATTGTCAGGCACCGCAGATAACGATATTATTATAGCCCTTAGTGGCAACGACTCCATTGAAGGCTCTGCTGGAGATGACCAACTTCTAGGTGGTGAAGGAAATGATGCGTTTATTTACACTGCAGGAGGAGCTTTTGGTCACGATACAGTTATAGATTTTATGCTCAATGACACTTTGTTGTTTTTTGGCTTTGCTGCGAGTGTCTTTAATGTTTCTAGTAATTCTAACGATATTAGTATCACAGTTAGTGATGACCCCATTAGTGGTCCAGGAGGTAATATCACAATGCAAAATCTCGTTCCAGAATTAGGTGGAGGCACTTTTAACAGCATCATGGATCTGATCGATGCAGGTATTCATATTGGTATTCAGTAGGAAACAGACTAACCTATCTAAATAATCCAAGACCTAAATTCGTATGCATTACAAGAAAAGAAATCTAAAATGCAACAGGTTAAATACCTTCTGCTTCCTGACAACATTTGGAACATTTTTTAAATGGTGCAAGTATTCCTGCTCTACCCTTCTTCCATGCAACCACTATCGCTACAAATGCTGCACACAGACTTAAACCACCCAAAACACCTCCGGAAACAACCCCTCCCAGTTCAAGTTGACCTACTTCTGGTGCCGGAATACTATTGGCAACATTCAGAGTCATATTTGAGCACAAGCCCTGCTCATCACATGCTCCCAAATCTATCGAACAACTGTCACCTGTCAAAAAAGCTTTCAGCCCCCCACCGCTTTCAACCAAAGCTGGCAAAAAAGTTGTCAAGTGAGATCCAGGTGCAGCAACATCTTCAAGGTGACACCCTGATTCTTGCCAAACATGATACGTAACAGCAGAATCATCAGTTGCTAGTATATGAGTCGTCCCCAACGACATCGGTGATTCTGTAAATGAGAATCCTGAATTTTGCCAAATTGGAGGAGAAATAACGTTAAGCCATGGACCTCCAAGTTCTCGACCACCAATGCCATCGTCTACCAAATATGACAATTTTAACATCCCTGATTGTGGAGGGGTATCAATCCTGATATTTAGCCCATCGAAAAGGCAATTTAATTGGGTTAGGTTACCTTGAAAACTGCATTCCCGTTCAGTTGGAGTTCCAAACCCTTTATCAACACAAACAGAAGATAAACTGCATATTGAATCTGAAAACTGAACAGGACTCGTAATTGGCGAATCAATTTCTAAAGTAATGTTAGTGCTTAACGTATTGGATAGGCTGTACCCAGAGAGAGAAGTGTTCTGTCCAACAATAACCTCAAAAGTCCTTGGGCCACTCATACTCAACCCATTTCCCATTGGCAACATATTCAGTGCCAACAGCCCAACCCCCGTACGTATAATTCCAGAATCAAAACCACACCTTTGAACTCCAGATGCTAGCTTATGGGCACCAGAGGTTACCCGGTCATACACGCCGTTTGCAAAACGGAAGGCGCTTGCTGCTTCTAGGCCGTTAGTCAACAAACCAGTTGTAAACGGAGCGTATTCAGCTAAATCAGTCCAACCCAATGCCATACCAACACCAAATCCCAAAGCTTGAGTAGGATTCTCTTTGACACCAGTATAGATCTTATGGGCAACGCCCCTGGCCATCTCGGTCATTTCTGCCGGAGTTTTGGTTTTACATTGGTTGTAAGCGCTCTTTGCGGCACCTGTGAGAGGCTCGAACAGAGTTCTGGTGAAATCCCACCCTGCAGGACCTATAACTTTTCCAACACACCAAGCAAAATCGGACCAAGACTGGGGTTGCGTGGATTTTTGGTCAGTTTGTTCTTCTGCACGATTGTGCGCCAAGTCCTCAAGTAAATTTTCAGTTTTTGTCAATTTCTGGATTCCAACTAAATCTTGATCAGATCCAAATTTTGTGAGTGTTTTCCTGTTTTCTGCTTCTTCACGTTGTTGGGTTAACTTACCAAGCTGTTCTTCAGGCTTAGGTCGTTTTCGATGTGTTGGCTCAAGCGTTTGTAGTTGTTGAGTAATTTTCTTAATTCTTGCTTCACGTTTTTGATTCCTTTCATTTTCTATTGGATCAAGCTTTGGAAGAAAACTATTCGATACACGAGTCCGTTTTACATCAAAAATAAGAACTTCATCCAAGTTCGCTCGAGCTACCTGATACGGCAACATCATCAAGTTAAAATAAGAAACCAGGGTTAGCCAGGCAAAAACACGAAAGGTTTTCTTCATATTCATAGGTTTTTTCTCCTCTAATGCATCTTTATAAAACATCAATAATTCTGTTTTATATAAATTTAAACAAATCAATCTGTTAATTTGAATAAAATCAGATCACAGATTTCAAACCCTCTGGGCTTTATAAAACGATTCTCCCTTATTTGTCAAATCTAATTTCAACTGTAAATATGCCTGATGCCTTAAGCTGTTCAGATTGTCGCTGAACAATAACTACCCACACCTTCATGAGGTGCAATTACAGTATGTGCCAATGGCACTAACTTAAGAGCTAAAATAGCTTCTATATTGACCTGAGGGTCATTTTCATTGGTAGGTTGGGCTTGCGACCTCATTCTTAGTTTACCATCCTCTTCAACAAATTCGCCATTTTGCCTATGGTAGCCATTAGGTGGGTGCTCACACTCCATCGCTGCAAACTCTTTGTCCTAAACGATTTTTCCTTAAGTTAATCTCAGTTTTGGATAAGCCCTAATCCCTCCATATTCATCTTTGGCTTCCTTCCTTTCATCTGATACGCAACGATGCCAGCTAAAAGCTTCACACAGAAATTAGTAGGAGAACGGTAATTGCTCAACCGGGGTCTGGAACCCCCTTATTTTATGCGGATGAAAATTTTCCATCAGCCAAGCAAAGCGATCAAACCCGCATAGATCCTGGATTCCTTTTTAGACTTCAATGCCTTGGTAATGGCTGCAAAGATCACATCAACTACCTTAATGCTCACCGATCTGCTGAGGTTCTCAGTTTCAGCAATACGGCTAACCAAATCTTGTTTGTTCATCCATTTTCCTCCTTCCGTTCACAACCCATGCCACACCAACTTCTTGCTTGCTTAACCACCAGCACTTTTTTGTTCCGAAAAACCAACCGAAACTAGCGGGATATTAAATAATCAACACCTGAAACGTCAAGAAGAAAAAATGCTGCTTTGCAGACATCTAAGCTAACCTTTTGCAATAAATAAAAACTTTTTCTATTATTGCTGAATAAATGTTATCAAACCCCAAAAACTTGCATTGTCTAATCAATCACTACCGCCTAAAGGCGGTAGTTTGGACCACGCTTGCAAAGCAGATTCAGTGCGATGAAATATTGAAGTTATCTTGTTTATGGTGGGCTTCTTGATTTTCTATGTAATCTTGAATTTGCCCCTCATTCAAATTTCCGACCGTAAGGACGCTAGGAAAAATAACCTTTACAATTTAACTAAAATACTTTATAGACAGCGTTACGCAGCAAGATCAAGCAACAGAACGCGAAACACGATTATAAATGTTATTTTTCCTAGCGTCCTAACAGCAAAATATCCTCGTGCCCAAATATGCTGACCCCAATACCTCTTACGCAAGTGTTCGAACTCCATCATAATTTTTCGATTTGTCTTGCCTTTAATGTATTGCATTACCTTTGATAACGATATACTAGGGGGAACAGAAATTAGTAGGTGCACATGGTCCGGACTTAGACTGCCAGAAAGAATGTCTATGTAATTTGCTGCACAGATCTCACGCGTTAATTCCCTAACCCGATTTGCTACATCTCCTGTTAATACGCGGTAACGATATTTTGTACACCATATCACATGGTATTTCAGGTCATATGTTGTGTGGGTACCTTTTCTATATTCCATACTCTAAGGTATACTAAAGTATTCGCCTAAAGGCGAGGGTATTTTCCCATCCCACATAGAGATATAAATAACCTAACTATGATGCAACAGTTTGCAAAAAAGTATGATTTTTAAATGAGACAATTCGGTGACGTCAATCATCGTTAGCAAAAACTTGCAATGGAATCTCAATCATTGCAACATCAGCAGCCCTGAAAAACGCTGTCTCTCCATAATGATCTGTTATGTTGAGCCAGTCTTCGTCTGAGTGAGCGTGTAGAGCATAAAAAATGAACTCTTGCATTTCGCCCCAATCATCTTCATCGTTGGGATTAGATTGGTCTTCCTCAACGTGTAAGACCATGGGAGTGGGATCGTTGATGAAATAAATCTTGACAGGATATGAATCTGTTGCCTCTGCATCAGGATCTTCTGGATCCTCAAAACAGGGAGGTTCGAAGAGAAATTGACAAAACCTCAATTGTGATGATTGGATTAAAATTCTGTGAGTATCAGAATCAAATTCAAAGAAATCGACTCCCTTGATCCATTTTGCCGTGGAAAAGAGTTGCCTTAATCTTTTGTAGTCTGAAGTCGGGATGGATAGGCATTCTTCCAGGCCATTGGACAAACGGTATTTGATAAGCCATCTTTTGAAATCTACAAAGGGATCCGGTTCGTTTGTTGTCTCTATCTTTGTTGTTAACGCTTTCTTGCTGCTTTTGTTGCTGGTTGGTGCTTTAACGAGATCTTTTTTTGTCTCGGTCGCGGTATTGTTTTTTGTCATATTTCTTCTCCTTCAGTGAGTTTTTGGAATTTTTCGGCAAATAAATTTGTGGCTTCTCTTAAGGGTTCATCAGCCAAATGGGCGTAACGTTGAGTTGTTGCTGCTTGGGTATGCCCTAACAACTTGCCAACAATTGTTAGGCTTAATCCACTGGACACCAAATGCGAAGCATAGGTATGCCGCATGTCATGAACAGTGAAATCCTTTAGATCTGCCTGTTTGCGAATAGTTGCCCAAGCTTTCTTGAAATCTTTTACGGGTTGCCCTGGTACTCGTCCTGGGAACAAATATGCTGAGTCTGTCCTTGTTTGATGCATGGCTCGCAAGATCTCCAATGCAGCTGGAGACAAAGGCGTATGTGCCATTTCCCTTTGTTTAGTTTTGTGTGCTAGCTTAGTCCATATTCCTTTCTTCAGGTCAAATTGATCCCAGGTGGCCTCCAAAACTTCGTGTTTTCTGGCACCTGTGAGCAGTAAAAAGTGAACAATATTGGAAACTGTCTGGTTATGGTACGCATCTAAAACCTTGATCAGCCGTTTCAGCTCTTCTTCCTGCAACCAACGTGTACGCTTATTCTCTTTGTATTTTTTAACATTGGAAGCTGGATTATCTTTTCTCCAGCGCCACTGGATTGCCAAATTAAACATCTTGTGTAGCAAAGATAGAATGCGGTTGGCATAGACTGATTTTTTCTTTAAACGGACATGAAAATCTTGAATACTTTCGAAAGTCACTTCAGCCACTTGCTGAGTCCCAAACTCTTTCAAAACGTAGTTTTTCAGCATTGCTTTATCTTCTTTGATGCTTTTTGGGCTTTTGTCTTTTTCAGCATGAAGCTTGAGATATTTTTGCGCCAACTCCTCCATATTGTGATTGCCAGCAACCGGTACTTTCTTAACCGAAGGATCTTCTCCTGCACTTACCTTAAGCGCCAACTGTTTTGCCGTTTCACGAGCTTGCTCGGTGGTAACGTTTCCGTGCACGCCGAGTTTAAGAAATTTTGTTTGCCTTTGTGGATTGCGATACTGAAAGAAATACGTCTTGCGACCTGTTGGGTAGATACGCACACAGAATCCAGTAATCTCCGTATCCCAAATCAGCGTCCGTTTAGTAGCACCAGGCACACTACTTTCAACTGTTCTTTTCGTAAGCTTGGCACGATTTATTTGTTTCTCATTGTAACGGATTCTGTGGGACAATCTTGGGTTGAAAAAGGATAGGTTATCGGGTACCTGTTTGATGTAAAAAAACACCGGCTAAAAAGTCGG
>JBDLIP010000056.1 GCA_039714795.1 Pseudomonadota bacterium
AGCTACATTATTAACCGCAGTAGTGAGGTTGGCTGGATTAACGTTTGGGTCTATTAGGTTATTAACTGTTTGCAAATCAGCCGTTATGTCAGCTCCTCCCTGACCTACGGCATTCTGAATTGCTGTGGAATTTGAAAATAAATCTGGATTTGCGCCACCCAGTGTCCCAGCTACATTATTAACCGCAGTAGTGAGGTTGGCTGGATTAACGTTTGGGTCTATTAGGTTATTAACTGTTTGCAAATCAGCCGTTATGTCAGCTCCTCCTTGACCTACAGTGTTCTGAATTGCTGTGGAATTTGAAAATAAATCTGGATTTGTGCCCCCCAGTGTCCCCGCCACATTACTAACCGCAGTAGTGAGGTTGGCTGGATTAACATTTGGGTCTATGAGATTATTAACTGTTTGCAAATCAGTCGTTACGTCAGCTCCTCCTTGACCTACGGTACTCTGGATTGCTGCGGAATTTGAAAATAAATCTGGATTCGTACCACCAAGTACATTATCTACGCTTGTAATAGCTTCATCGATGCTAGGTTGTCCAGGAGTAATTCTATCTATCAGTGCCCCCGGGTCGCCACCAACTTCATCTAGGAATTCATCAAGATCTTTTGCATCTGATTGGGGAACTATCCTTCCCATGGAAGTTGGGGAGCTGTTGGCCCAAAAAAGTACATCCTCTGCACTCCAGTTGGAGCACCACCCACTTTCCGCCGCGACCACAATAACAAAAACCCCCACCAATACCAATGCAATTTTTCTCATAAATATCTCCCATTTACATCATCATTTGTCAAAAGCCAAGTTTTTTAAAATCCCTCGACCCTGCAGGATTAAAAACTATCAATTATCCAAAGCGCTCATTGACAACAATTTAAATCAAATTATCTTTATCACACCAAAGTTCGTATCTGCTACCTGAAAATTTACTCGTGTTAGCTGCAATTTGTTGTAAGAATGCAACTATACTAAAGAGAAATGAAAACCCTGACCAGCAAGCTGGCAGCTACCATTAAACTAGAGGTTTTGATTTCACGAGAGTATAAACACAAACTAATCCGAATAATTTTGATTTTTCAAAATGAACAGGAGGCAGCAACCGCATGCCCTCGCCACTATCACTGCCACCGAGTTCAAGAAATGCCTCAAGCAGATTCCCCGAAAATATGCACATGTGAATGGATCGGGTGTATCGTCCCAAATTTTTTAGATACCACTATCCAGGTGCTGCCGGAATCTCCGGCGGTTTGGTCTAGCTCTCCTTCGACAAACACGAGATTACCTTCGCTTAAGCAGCTGATTACGTACTCGACCCATAAAGAATCTTCCACTAACACTCTGTGTTTTTGAAATTGCTCACTGTCACCACTTATGCTGCTATCTATGGGGGTGAGCAAAGTGATTGTGGCTAATTGTTCATTGTTGTCCTTGAAAAAGACATGAGCGTTTGCTTCGAGTAAGCCGATAATGCTGGCACGGTTGAGAAAATAGTCCATTTGGTTCTCCTGTTTCTGGGGTTATCAATTTCTGTAAGCCACGACAGATCCAGGAGGCATTAAGTAGGGAGGTAAAAAAGTTGGGAGGACTACAAAGTACCGTGGTTGTAACGTCCCCCCTAAACTCCCCACCAACACTAAACCAACGAGCAGCTGCGGTATTATTATAGATCCTACCCCATAAAGCACGAATGAACGCACCTCCAGCAACAAACGCGTGTTTGTGTTGGAAAAATGGGACAGAATCATATAAAGTGGCAGCAGCCATTGACTTTGATCTCCGTATAAGATCTGGTTAGTGGTCATGTGGCAGCTGAGTGTTTGACGCATCTCGGCTGTCACGCTGACCAGCATAACGCCGTTTGTACATGAAAAGCAATAGCAAAAAAAATAATAAATTCTAGCTTAAACGAAAATTTAGATATGCTCGTTGTGCGCAAGGCATACGAAAGAAAATTAGCGTTCAAGATGACGGCCAAGGAGGATGTCCCAAAGCGCAATTTATGCCCGGGACGGATATAGATAGTAAACTATACTATTGCTGAATCAAAAGAGCACCTTGCCATTCATTTTCTTTCCTTTCATTTTTTGTGTGATCGCCTCAAAACATTCCACACTTGCCGATCTTGGCCATAAATGTCAGCAACAAAGTGCGGACGCTTTTGCTCATCGACCCAAGTTGTAAAGTAGGTTACATGGACGGGTACCTTGCTTGATAGAGTGACATTACGCGTCTTGTAGCCTTTCATTTCGCTTTCAATGACGGATCTGCCCCAATGGATTGGGTCATTAAAGACAAAAAGAGCAAGCTCCACGGGTTTTTGTACTCGAATGCAACCCGAGCTAAAAGTGCGTACAGGTTTATCAAAGAGTTGTTTTTGAGACGTATCGTGCAGATAGACATTGAATCGATTTGGCATGGTAAAGCGTATTTTTCCCAATGCATTCTTTGGGCCTGGGGTTTGGCGCAACCTGTACCCATGTGCCCCTGAAGACCAGTTCACACTTGATGGGTTGACTCTGCGGCCTGAACTATTGGTGACGACATATCCTCTTTTGCGGATATAGGAAGGATCTTTCAATATTTTGGGCAACTTATCATGAACAAAAATTCCCCTTGGAATATGCCACGATGGGTTGAAGCGAACAGCTCGGATGTTAACAGTAAACACAGGTGTTTCCCGATAAGTCATTCCGATGATGATTTTACTTTTTAAGACAACACGCCTGTTTTCAACGGCTTCAAGGGCGAATTCTGGAATGTTAACGCGAATATAGCGCTCACCTGGATCACGAGGCATCCAACGCCAACGTTCCATAGCAATGGTAATTTGTTGAATGCGTTGCTGCGGTGTTGTATTCAAAGCCTTAAGTGTTTTTGGTCCAATTTTGCCATCAACTTCAAGTCCATGTCGTTCCTGAAAGGCTAAAAGGGCATTTCGAAGAGTATCATCAAAACTTTCAAAATTTTGATGAGCACTGCTTAGATCTCCCAATCGAACTAAGATCTCTCGAAGTGTGCGAACTGTAGAATTGGTTTCTCCAGGGACCAGCTTGACGTTCGTTGCAAGTGTGGGCCAGGGGCCAACGGCTGCAAGTTGGCGATATTGTGCAAGCAAAAGTTTAAGCGCCATATATTCGAAATAATGGGGCGCTAAATCATTCATCCACCCGCACGTTTGATTTTGGCTACCTTGGTAGAGAATTTTTACGGCATCGACGGGATCAGGCTTAACCACCAATTGACGATCTGCAAGTCTGGGATTGAAGCGGCCATTACGCACATCATCAATGTACCGCAAAAATGCTTTGGTCAGATGTAGTTCTGCTTTTACAAAATTTCCCTTTTCAAAGGCGTTTAAAGCATTTTGCAAAATATGCCTGTAATCATTGGGTTCAAGGCCCTCCCGTTCGGCATGGGCTAAGCGATCAATGGCTTCTTTAGCACAATGGTTCCAGTTCGCGCCATCAAACCATATTGGCCTAAAATTAACTTTTTGGTAAAATTGAAGAGTCTTACCAGTAAAATTTGCTTGGTTTACAGCTGCTCGAAAATTGTCTTGCAATGGTTCTGCAGCATAACTCTCTAGAGAAAATATACTATAGTAAAAAGAAAATAATAAAATTAAAAACCAAAGAATATTATTTGATGATGGCTTGCGCATATTAAAAAACCTTTCAAAAAGACATGAATACTAATTATATTATTACCATACTTATATTGATAAAAAGTTTCTAAAAACACTGGAAAATGTTAGATGGTTGGAGGTATAATTGTGGACAAAGACTGTACGACGCCTGATATTTTAAAACGGAGAACGCGATGGCTTTAGAGATGAATGAACCTTTACTTGCTCCAGACTATAAGCCTAGTAAGGACGAGGCTTATATGAATCCGATGATGATTGCCTATTTCAAAAAGAAATTAGTGGATTGGCGGCGCGACCTTTTGGAAGGTTCTACGGATACGATTCACACGTTGCAAGCAGAAACACGTGAGGAGCCTGACGTTGCCGATAGAGCTTCTGCTGAAACGGATCGGGCTATTGAACTCCGTACTCGCGATCGCGAGCGCAAACTCATTAGCAAAATTGATGAGGCGCTACAGCGCATTGCCAGTGGCAGTTATGGATATTGTGAGGAGACAGGTGAACCCATCGGAGTGGCCCGCCTTGAAGCACGTGCCATTGCAACGCTCAGCCTTGAGGCGCAAGAGCGTCACGAGCGCAAAGAAAGGACCAGGGTAGACCAAAGAGTTTGATCATACCCGCTATACTCTCGTGAAATCAAAACCTCTAGTTTAATGATAGCGAGAAGCGCGCAGTTTACTTGGGTACAATGAGCACTTCGAGCGTATCAGGAAACAGAGGTTTTGATTTCACTTCAGTATAACGCGCTCTTGCCACTTCGTATCAGGTGTCAAAACAACCTTACGGCTTTGTTGAGTGGATAAAAAAGAAAATTCGAGCTTTAAATGATTCGACAAAGCCATCCCCTCTAGCCTCTCTGGCCATTCAATTAAGGTGAGCCCTGTATGGAGAGCTTCTTCTAACCCCAACTCAATCACTTCCAGCACTGAATCCAGTCGATACAAGTCAAAATGGTAAAGGGTCTGCTCTTTTCTCTCATATAACTGTACTAAAGTAAACGTAGGACTTGGAACCTGACAGGATTTTTGCATCCAAGCCTGAATAAAAGCACGCGCAAAAGTTGTTTTTCCTGTGCCTAAATCACCTTGCAAAGTAATCACATCCCCGATTTCAGCGAGGCAAGCGTACATACGAGCCAGGTCTTCAGTTGCTGTAAGGGTTGGAAGATCAACTGTTATGGATCTATTCGTATTCATTCACCTGACCAGATCTTGATTGACAACAAATACAGTCAGCTGAGATAAGCACGGTTGCTTGGGCAAGTTGATCTGTATCAGATAAAGAAATATAAACACGCGGTTTCATGTTTTCAGGGGTTAGATCACGCAAGCGGATTAAAGCGGCTCCCTTAAGTAGAATTTGTGGTTGCCCCTGCCTATTATTTTTAACCTCCATGTCTTTCCAGGAAATGCCATCGGCGATTCCAGTGCCTAACGCTTTGGCACACGCCTCCTTGGCAGCAAACCGTTTGGCCAATCGAGCAGCTGTTTTAAGGGAAGAGATGGCATATTTTTGTTCGAGTTCAGTAAAGATACGATTCAAAAATCGCTCTTGATGGCGTTTTAGCAAACGTTCTATCCGGATAATTTCAATGATATCGCTGCCAATACCTAAAATCATAGTTAAATCTCTATACTCGTACTGTTTTCAAAATGTGGGGTTTTACTATATCACAACTCTAACTTATCCGCATTTTACAATCTCAATGCTCTGATGGCGTAGTGCATCTGGGAGAATCTCGTTTTTAGAAATTTTGCAAACACCTTCAACAAATGCAACAGAATCAGTTTTTGATGGTTATTTTCATATACTGGTCCCGGTCATTAATTGCACCAAATCATCATGCAGAACTGCGTTTGAACCCAAGATTGTTTTATGATCATCTCCACTTTTGTCTTTGTCAAACTCGGTGACTCGGCCACCAGCCTCACGGATCAAAATTGTACCGGTTGCAATATCCCATATTTTTGAGCCACCTCGCCAAAACGCCTCAAAACGTCCAGCCGCCACATAAGCTAAATCAAGAGAAGTTGAACCAAAATAACGAATACCCTGGATATGATTTCTTAAACTTTGTATTCGGTCTACCGCGTGATCCAAGCTGGAAGAATTTCTCAGCGGCAACCCTGTAACCAATAAAGCCTCTTGCAAATGCTGGCGATTCGACACCCGCAAACGACGATGGTTTAAAAAAGCTCCCTGACCCTTTTCAGCGCTAAACATTTCATCACGCACCGGATCGTAGGTAATGCCTGCAATAATCTCACCTGATTTTTCAAGGGCCACAGAAATGGCAAAGTGCGGAATGCCGTGCAGAAAATTCCGGGTTCCATCTAAAGGATCAATAATCCATCGGTGCTCTGGATCTTTGCCTTCAATCACCCCTGACTCTTCCATAATGAATCCGTAATCTGGGCGAGCATACACGAGCTCTTCATAAATGGTTCTCTCAGCTTGCTTATCAGCGGTGGAAACAAAATTATCTGGGCCTTTTAGGGAAACCTGTAGTTGCTCGACTTCGCCAAAATCACGCACCAAACGCCTGGCTGCCTTATGCACAGCCTTCATCATTACATTCATATGGGCTGAGCGCCCAGGTACAATTCTCGATGACATAAAATAAAATCCTTAAAAGTAGCGAGAAATCAAACTGTCGGATTTTACGATAGTGAAAAGCGCGCAGTTTAGGCTAGTAAATGAGCACTTTAAATGTATCAGAAAATCGACAATTTGGTTTCTATTCATTACAAATTTAATCTTTAGCACGTTCTACGTATGTACAATCGGCAGTATTCACAACAACTTTGGTGCCAGCCTCGATATGGGGGGGCACCATAACGCGCAGACCATTTTCCAAAACCGCAGGTTTATAAGAAGACGCCGCCGTCTGGCCCTTAACCACAGGGTCAGCTTCAGTGATTTCCATAACTACGGTGTCAGGAAGCTTAAGTCCCAAAATCTCACCTTCATAAACAAGCAAAGTCACTGTCATACTTTCCTTTAGAAACTTAGCTTCTTCACCTACAAGCTCGGGAGAAAGATCCAATTGTTCAAATGTCTCTTGATCCATAAAAGTGTACATATCCCCTTGTGAGAAAAGAAACTGGTGTTCACGTTCTTCCAAACGCACACGCTCGACCGATTCACTGGCCCGAAAACGTTCATTAAGCTTAGTGCCATCACGAATGTCCTTTAATTCTACTTGGGCATACGCTCCGCCTTTTCCAGGTTTCACATGATCTGTTTTCACAGCCTGCCACAAGCGTCCTTTGTGTTCGATGATATTGCCAGGTCGTATTTCGTTACCGTTGATCTTCATGCTTTTAGACACCTTTCCACTGAAATTTCACGCTTGCGCGATTTCATTCTATTTACCGCGCTTTTGACTGCAAACGCAAGGTTTGGTTTCTTCAGAAGAATATTTGGTATACCCGTGCTGAATCAAAATGTTGAGCTTTATGATAGAGAAAAGCGCACAGTTTACAACTGTGATACTGCAACTTCGTGTCGCACGCCTGGTAACCACCCCTTGCTATTACTGATATCTCACCCTATAGTTATATTATGTGGGTGTTTAAAATAACCCTCACGAAACCAAACCAAAAGGAGAATAAAACCATGACTTTCCAACATCGACATTGTCATACATCTGACCTCAGCAGCAAACTATTTAATCTACGCAACAATGACGGAGTTTATGACAATGACCCAAATGCAATATCAACCAGTACGGTATCAAAACGATTTAGACGCATCTAACTTTTTAAATCAGCGCTTGTTGGCGCCCAGACGTTTCTATTTCAAATTTTCCCTCTTCCTCCTCCTCTTTTTTTCCCTTTCTTCCCTCACTCTTTCTCTATCCTTTCCTCTCAAAGCAAAGACCCATCAGCAAACCGTTGCTGTGATTCAAGCCGTTGAACACCCAGCATTAAATGCATCGCGTCAAGGCATTGCCGATGCCCTAACTTTACGTGGCTTCCAACCAAACAAAAATATCAAATGGATCTATGGAAACGCCCAGGGCAATATTGCAATGGCAATGCAGATCGCACAAAAATCTTTAGGGGCGCACGCAGATGTGATCGTCACCTTGGGCACTTCTCCAACCCAAGCTGCCATGGCTGTCACGCGAGATGCAGACACGCCTATTGTGTTTGCCTCAGTCACCGATCCGGTAACTTCAAAAATCGTGCAAAACCTTGAACGACCGGAAGGACGTATTACTGGGGTCTCTAATCTAACTCCCATTCGCCCCCAGTTTGAGATGTTTCAAAAACTCCTACCTCATCTCAAACGCATCGGAGTGGTGTTCAACCCTGGAGAAGCCAATTCCGTTCGCCTCAATGAATTAATGGTGGCTGAGGGCAAAAGAATGGGAATTGAAGTTATCTTAAGCCCAGCGAACAAATCAAGTGAAGTCAGTATCGCTGCAGGGCTACCTCATGAAGATTATGTTGTTTTTCCCAAAACCTTATCTACAAAGGGTTTGATAGCTTTTGCAGATACGTGCAATACTACGTGCTTTTTGTAGACTGAAAACGGCCGGTATCCCTTTGTAGATAAGGATTTAAGCAATATATGATGACTATTTCATGAGGTAGCCCTGAGTATCGCTGCCATTAGGCTTGCGGGCACTGTAGATGCCTTGTTTGTTAACAACGACAACACAGCGCTGGCTGCTTTTGAGGCCGTTGTCCAAGCTGGATTGCGACACAGTATTCCAGTCTTTGTCAGTGATACTGACATGCTAGATCGAGGCGCTCTTGCAGCTCTTGGCCCCAATCAATACGAGATTGGCAAACAAGCTGGTAATCAAGTAGCTCGGTTATTAATGGGGGAAAAGATCAGCAGTATCACCGTTGAATTTCCCCAGAAAATAGAGTTGCACCTGAACGAAGATATAGCCAAAAGTCTAAATATCAAGATTCCAGAGAGGATAAAAAAACGTGCAAAAAGGGTTGTAAAAACCGACAAAAAATACTAAGTATTAATGAGACACATTTGATGTGTTATTGCTGCGTGCCGGGCCTTGCTTAAAGCAAGACCCGGCTGCGGTTGGTCCAAGAGTCTCCCTTAAGGGATTGTTATGCAAGAAAAATTCTTAATGATTCTTATTTCCTCGTCGCATCTACCAAACGTGCAACCTCCTGTACATTACTCACTATATTGCTAAAAGATTAACGAAGGGTTAAAAGTAATGGCAAAATTCATAAAAATTTTCGTAAGTTTTCTCCTAGCAGTCCTTATAGTGGGTGGCTTTATTTGGCGCACCAAACAAACACCACACTTGCAACCTGATGCCAAAGTGCTTGCTATTACACAGATTGTAACTCATCCTGCTCTTGATTCTGTGCGAGAAGGCTTACTAAAAAGCCTGACTGCTGCTGGTTGGCACGAGGGTAAAAATTTACGCATTATTTATGACAACGCCCATGGAAACATTGCAATGGCTAACCAAATTGCCCATAAATTTGCAGGACTTCAAGCAGATGTAATCGTGGCCATTGCAACGCCCTCTGCCCAAGCTGTGATTTCAGCAACCCGCGGCAAGGACGTACCTGTTGTTTTTGCAGCCGTCAGTGACCCGCTAGGCGCCAACCTGGTCCCTAACCTAGAACGTCCTGGAGATCATATCACCGGAACCAGTGATCACCCTCCAGTTGCCAAACAAATTTCTTTGATTGCTGAATTTTTGCCCGACAAAAAATCACTTGTTATTGGAATGATCCACAACGCTGGAGAAGCTAATTCAGCCAATCAAGTAGCAATTGCTAAGCAAATTGCCACCCAAAGGGGCATTACAATATTGGCTCGCTCGGTTGATAATGCCACCAAAGTAACCACTGCCGTACACAGCTTGGTTGGCAATGTGGATGCTCTCTATCTGCCGCTTGACAATACAGTTGCTTCGGCCTTGCCGTCGGTGTTCGAAGCAAGCTTGCATAACCCACAAGGCAAACAGATACCCGTGTTTGCCAGCGATCCAGAAGTGGTTAAAAGTGGGGCACTGGCAACAGTTGGCTTCAGCCATTACCATGAAGGAAAACTAACGGGAACAGTCGTCAGCCGCATCTTGTCTGGAGAATCTCCAGGGGAAATTGCAGTGGAAACACCGCACCCAGCAATGGTGTATATTAATCTGAAAGCCGCTAAAAAACTTGGAATAAAAATCCCCGAGGCAGTCAGAAATCGAGCTGCGAAAGTGTACCGGTAATCAATATGTCAGTACTCAGTAAGTCAGTGGTCATTAATCAGTCAACGACCACTGGCCACCAACGACCGGATACTGACCCACCGACCACCAATTCGCCAACCATCAAGCGAGCATGGATCTTGTGGTTTTTTGCGGCTCTGTTTTATGCCTATCAGTTCCTGTTGCGCGTTTCTCCAGGCGTCATGTCTGACGAATTGGTACAAGTTTACGCCATTGATGCCACTCAACTGGGACTGTTGACCTCTTTCTACTACTATGCATACGTCGGCATGCAGTTGCCACTGGGCATCATTATCGACAAAATGGGATCCGAACGCATAATTGCTTTTGCTGCACTTTTGTTGGGCGGTGCTAGCGTGTTATTTGCCCTTGCCCCTAATATTGTAATTGCCAGTATTGCCAGATTCTTGATGGGGGGTTGTTCAGCATGTGGATGGATCGGCTGCGTTATTCTAACGACTCGATGGTTTTCCCCACAACAAAAAGGCCTAATCATCAGTCTTACTATGGGACTTGGGACGCTCGGCGCTATGCTGGGAGGAATGCCACTGGAAGTGTTCATATCGTATGTAGGCTGGAGAAAAGCGCTGGAAATACTGTCTTTGGTAGGCCTATTGATAGGCGTCATTCTTTATTTGGTCGTTTACTCAATTCCAGCGCACCTTTTTCCCCTGAATAAAATAAGCCTGAATAAAATAAGAAGGAAGACAGCACAAGCACCATCACATTCCACTTCACAGTCCACTTGGAATAATCTTAAAACCATCATGAAGAAACCACAATGCTGGATTGTACCTGCTCATGCCATGTTAATGTGGCTCCCCATTGCCATTATTGGTGACCAATGGGGGGTTTCGTTTCTTGAAAGGTATTACCAACTTGATGAGGGCATGGCAGCCACATTCATTGCCTGCCTATTTATTGGGGTTTCCATAGGGGGACCATTCTTTGTGTTGCTTGCACACAAATTGTCTAGTTACAAAATTCCCTTATTCATGGGTGCTATTCTTTGCTGCTCTCTATATTCAATAATTGTGTTTGTCCCTGGCATACCATTTATTGTGCTCTACATTCTTTTCTTCCTGGCAGGTGTTTGCTTTACCTCCCAACTGCTGTGTTTTTCAATCGTAACGGACAGTACTCCCTCATCCATCAGTGGAACCACCATGGCCTTTACCAACATGATCATCATGATCAGTGGGATCATTGGCCTTCCTGCCATTGGCTGGATATTGGATTGGAGTGCAGGATCTACTGGATCCCTAGGTATGGAAGGATATTCAGCAGATGACTTTCGTACAGCTTTCACCTTTATTCCTATTTGTATGATACTCGCTGGGTGCCTGGTATTTAAAATTCGTGATACGTACCCAAAGTAGTTTGCCATATCCTCTGACACGATCATAGGGAACTCGAAGTGCTAATTCACACTTGTAAACTGCGCGCTTCTTGCTATCATTAAACCTGAGGTTTGATTTTAGGGACTGGGTTAGCCGTATTACCACGGTACTTTGATTTTTTTCACTCTATTCCTGACGAAATTTTAAAAAGTGAGAATTTTTTGTAAAAAATCTATCCG
>JBDLIP010000057.1 GCA_039714795.1 Pseudomonadota bacterium
GAGCTCTTAACTACGTTGTACATTAGTTTTTTAGTGCCCGGGGCCCTCTTGCTGTTGATGGTTTTCTGTTGATCAGTTGTGGTTTGTGCAACAACTCTTGGAAAAAGGAGAAACTACTTATGTACTTTTGCAACCACCTCTATCTTGTTGGCCGTCTTGAGGCAAACGTTCAAGCTGCCTTTAAGAATAAGCATGAACGATTGGCTACCTTTACCTTACTCACGCCTATTAAGGGCAGTAACAATGAACGTTTCTTCAAATACCGGGTTTCTGTGGAAAATCCATCATTAGTGGAATACGCAGAAAGTTGTTTGATCGCCGGCAAACTCGTATTTGTTTTGGGGCAGTTTGAACCAGATTTGGATGAATCTGGACCCGCCTGGGTTGTGATCTCTGAAGACTTTGGCATGCTGCATCCCATTGGCTCGCACGTGCATCCCTCACTTCCCATACCAGCTTTGCATGAAGAAACTTAACGAGTTAACGGAGAAAGTGGCGCCTGACGTTTGTAGCGCCACTCACTTACTTACTGACTTGTAGTTTTACTTAGCCTCTTTTTGCTGAAAAAAAATAATATGCACCCCATAATTCGGACCACTTTTTAGCAACCAGATAAGGAGATTTTTTCTGCCCCGAAAATCAAGTAAAGATAATCTCAGCAGAAGGAGAGTCAAAAGGTTTCAAGAAAAGTATCGCAATCGTTGAGCGCTTTTGTCCCTACAGCACGAACAATAATTTTTCTAATCCCGCCAAAAGCTGGGCATGAACAGAATCAATAGCGTAATAAGCTCGAGACGCCCTAAAAACATGCCCCCCATTAATAGCCATTTAGCGCTGGTGGGCAATAATGTGTAGGTACCGCTGGGGCCGATGAGAGGGCCAAAGCCGGGGCCAAGATTGGTAATTGCCGAGGCAGCACCCGAGAGCGAGGTGATAAAATCAAGTCCCAGAAACGACAGCCCTAAGCAAAGGGCAGCGTAAGTAGATACAAACAATCCAAGATACATAAAAACAGACCCCATGACAGCTGAATCAATGGTTTGTTTGTTGTAGGTCGGCACATAGACCAAATGCGGCCGAAACAATTTTCGAATTTGCGCTTTGGTTAGTACGTAGATAATCTTAACTCGCAGAATCTTGATACCACTTGTGGTGGAGCCAGTGCATCCTCCAATAAATAGCAGGATAAAAAAGAAGATAATGGCAAAGCTGCCCCAGCGTTCGTAGTTGGTGGTGGTAAAACCGCTGGTGGTCATGATGGCAATGGTGTTGAAAAAGCTTTCGCGCAGCGCTTTTAAAAAAGGAACGTTTTGCATTTCCCAGCGCCACAGGGTCATGACACTGGGAGCCAGTGCTACCAGACACAGAAATGTGCGGGTTTGCCCGTCCTGCCACAAGGCACCACGGTGGCCGCGCAGCATGCGAACAAATTGTAGGAGTGTCATCGCACCAATCACCATGAATACCATCATGATGATTTCAACGGCAGGATTTTTAAAATGGGCAACGGATTGGTCAGATGTAGCCATGCCGCCCGTTGCAACTGTGGTCAGTCCCACACAGACAGCATCAAAACCATCGATGCCTGCCAGCCACAGCAAACAAACACACAAGAGGGTCAAGACAGCGTAGGTCCAAAAAATTGCCTTGGTGATTTGTGAAACACGGGGCAAGATTTTCTCCATGCGATCAGAAAATTCACTGTGAAACAATTGCATACCACCGATGCGCAAGAGTGGTAAAACAGTAAGAGCCATCACGATAATGCCGATACCTCCAACCCATTGTAGGATAGCACGCCATAGTAAGATGCCTTTGCTGGTAAACTCCAGTCCCGTTAAAACCGTTGCCCCTGTGGTTGTCAGAGCAGAAATACCTTCAAAAAAGGCATCCGTGGTGGTGGTGGTGACCCTGGTGAGCAAAAATGGCAGCGAGGCAAAGGCGGCCAGCGTCAACCAACATGAAGCCGTCAGCAAGAATGTTTCGCGCAACGAAAGCTCAATGCGTTTATGAGGTCTATTGGCAAGGACAAAAAAAGCGCCACAGAGCAATGTCATCAGGGCAGCCTCAAGCAAGCGGATCCAGCTTGGGTGCCCTGCTACCAACTCAAACAGTGCCGGCACTAGCATTAAGCTGCCCAGAGCACTCAGCAACAAGCCAACAACAAAGAGGATGGGTTGATAGTTCATGTGAATATATTACGGCAACATAAGTGACAGAACCATAAATTTTTCTGCACCCATTATTTCCTTTTCAGCTCTGCCGTCTTCCAAACTAAGAATACGGCAGGTATCACCACCAAGGCCAGTAACGTTGCACTCAACATGCCTCCCACCATTGGGGCAGCAATGCGCCGCATGACTTCTGACCCTGTACCTGTCCCAAACATAATAGGGAGCAGGCCGCCAATAATTGCTGAAACAGTCATAATGATGGGGCGCAGGCGAAGCAGTACGCCGCTTATAACTGCCTCTTCAACATCGGCTTTCGTCAGAGGGTGCTTGGTGGCAGCTCTCTCTTTTTGGCGCTGCAAAAGAGCTTGATTGAGATAAATAAACATAATCACACCAATTTCAACCGCGACTCCTGCAAGAGCGATGAAGCCAACACCTACCGCAATAGATAGATTATAGTTCAGGATGTAAAGCAGCCACAGTCCTCCCACAAGAGCGAGGGGTAGCGATCCCAAGATAATAAACACTTCTGAAAAGCGCATAAAACACAAGTAAAGCAGGAAGAAAATAATTACCAATGTCAAAGGGATAATTCTGCTTAAGCTCTCTTTGGCGCGCTGCATATATTCATATTGCCCTGACCAAGACAAGGAATATCCTGCTGGAAGTTTGAGTTTCTGATCAACAGCTTGGCGAGCTTCGCTCATGTAAGACCCTAAATCTCTATCCTTAATGTCGACAAGGACCCACCCAGTAAGACGAGCATTTTCACTTTTGATTCCGGGCGGTCCATCTTGAATTGAAATATCTGCAACATCTGCCAGGGTAATATGAGCGCCTGCTGGCGTGACAATGGGCAGAGTTTTGAGTTGTGCAACAGAGTCCCGGTAGGATTGCGGATAACGTATATTTACTGGATATCGCTCTAATCCTTCAACTGTCTGAGTTATACTCATTCCGCCAATGGCCGTACTGATCACCTCTTGAACGTCTTTAATATTTAGTCCAAATCGTGCACTCCTATTACGGTCAATATGCAGGTTAATATAGCGACCCCCTGCAACACGTTCGGCGTAGACTGAGGTAGTTCCAGGAACTGTTGATAAAATCGCCTCCAATTGCGTGCCAATTTTTTGAATTTTTTTGAGCGAGGGCCCAGAAATTTTAATTCCCACAGGCGTTTTAATCCCAGTTGCCAGCATATCTATCCGGGTTTTAATGGGCATGACCCAGGCGTTGGTCACGCCTGGAAGTTTTACCTGCTTGTCTAATTCAGCGCGCAACTTTTCAGGTGTCATGCCTGGACGCCATTGATTTCGAGGTTTAAATTGAATCACCGTTTCAATCATTGTCAGGGGTGCTGGATCCGTTGCTGTTTCAGCACGGCCAATTTTGCCAAAAACGCTTTTTACCTCCGGAAATGCCATGATTAATTTATCTGTTTGTTGCAAAAGTTGTCTGGCCTTGCCAATGGATAGACCAGGTAACGTTGTTGGCATATACATCCAATCTCCTTCATCGAGATCTGGCATGAATTCTGAGCCAATGCGGGATAAAGGCCAAATGCTAATGAGGCAAATGACAATTGCCGCCATAATGATGGTTTTAGGTGCTTTTAAGACAATGTGAATAAAGGGCCGGTAAGCACTGATCAACCAACGATTAAGGGGATTTTTGTGTTCGGGAGTGATTTTACCGCGAATAAAGTATCCCATCAAAACCGGGACAAGAGTGATGGAAAGCCCTGCTGCAACAGCCATTGCATAGGTTTTGGTAAAGGCAAGTGGGGCAAATAAGCGACCTTCTTGAGCTTGAAGAGCAAAGACAGGCAGGAAACTAAAGGTAATAATAAGCAGGGAGAAAAACAGGGGCGGGCCGACTTCACAGGCCGCTTGTTGAATAACTTGCCAACGATTTTCATCCTCGAGCTCAACCCCTTCCATATGTTTGTGCATGTTTTCGATCATGACGATGGCCGCATCTACCATGGCACCAATTGCAACTGCAATCCCTCCCAGCGACATAATATTGGCATTAATTCCTTGAAGATACATAATGATAAATGCGCCTAGCACTCCAACAGGTAGGCTGACGATAATGACCAGGGAAGAACGAAAGTGAAACAAAAACAGTAAACATATTAAGGTCACAACGATAAATTCTTCGATAAGCGTGGACTTAAGGGTGCCAATGGCACGTTCGATTAAACTTGATCGATCATAGGCTTCAACAACTTCGACGCCTTTAGGCAAACTTTTTTTCAGCTGGGTCAGCTTGGCTTTCACTGCATCTATTGTTTCCAAGGCATTACCTCCTTGGCGCATGACGATAACACCACCTACAACTTCTCCCCGACCATTGAGCTCAGCAATTCCTCGTCGCATTTGCGGGCCAAGGTTGATTCTAGCAACATCAGAAAGGAGGACAGGAATCCCATTTTTGTGTGCGCCCAAAGGAATGGCTTCCAGATCCTTGATGTTTTGTAAATATCCATTGGTACGAACCATATACTCAGCTTCGCCCATTTCCAAAACAGATCCGCCGACTTCTTGATTGGCGCGTTGAATAGCCAGCTTTATCTGAGATAGAGAGAATCCGTAGGCCCGCATTCGATTTGGCTCGAGAGTGACTTGGTATTGCCGTACCATCCCTCCTACTGTGGCAACTTCAGAAACTCCTGGGACGGTTTGCAATTCATATTTAAGAAACCAATCCTGAATACTTCTTAATTGAGAGAGATCATGTTGGCCTGTTTCATCCACCAAGGCATATTCATAAACCCATCCAACCCCCGTTGCATCTGGACCCAGCTCAGGTCGGGCGCCTGCTGGTAATTTGCTTGAGACTTGATTTAAGTATTCCAGCACGCGGGTGCGAGCCCAGTATGGATCTGTCCCGTCTTTAAAAATAACGTATACATAAGAATCTCCAAAGAATGAATAGGCTCTTACAGTAACCGCTTGAGGAACTGCCAACATCACGGTGGCTAAGGGATAAGTGACTTGATCTTCCACCACCTGAGGGGCCTGTCCTGGAAAAGGCGTTTTGATGATCACCTGGACATCTGAGAGATCTGGGATGGCATCAACGGGTGTATTCCTGAGGGCGTAAATCCCCATGGCAACAAGTAGAAATGTAGCCACCAGAACTAAAACTCGGTTGTTGATCGACCAGCCAATGATCCTGTTTAACATGGTTTTGCTTTTTGTTATTGCTGCTGATTTACAGTTGGTTCTCTCTCATTTTGCATGCGACCCAAATCGGCTTTAAGGTTAGATTCAGAGTCAATGAGAAACTGAGCTGAAGTCACGACGCGCTCGCCACGCTTTAATCCTGCTAGCACCACAATGCGCCCTTCAGCTTCAAGGCCCAATTTGATGGAGCGAACACGATAAATCCCTTTGCCAAGACTAACGACAACCCTTGCTCCTTCGCCTGTGTAGATGACGGCTTCACGTGGAATGGTCAATACACCTTGCTCTTGACCAGAAAAAATCGTGATATCAGCGTACATATTAGGTTTAAGAGTTTCTTTTGGATTATCGAACCGCAATCTCGTCTTTAAAGTATGCGTGTTGGGGTCAAGCTGTGGATAGACATAATCTACGGTTCCTTCCCACCATTTTCCAGGAAAGTAGGGCAATCTCACAACTGCCCGTTGTCCCTGTTGCACCCATTGTGATTCTCTTTCAAAGACTTCACCCAGCACCCAAATACTCGATAAATCTTCTATGGTCATCAGATCTTGACCAGGTTTGACATAAACTCCCTCTCTTAATTCGAGTTTGGCGATGATTCCAGCTTGTTCTGCATAGTACTCAATCATTTTGGTGATGCGTTGGGTCTCTTTTATTCTAAGGATTTGTGCCTCTGAGAGTCCCAGGGCCTGCAATTTTCTATATGAAGCTACCTGTATAGCAGCGTTGTTTGACTTTAAGGCCAGTAGATATTCTTCTTGGGCATTAATTAGAGTGGGAGAATATATTTGAAACAGCAATTGCCCCTTGGCAACATGTTCGCCTGTGGTCTTAACAGCTAAGCGCTTGACCCAGCCATCTGTATAAGTATTGACCTTTTTAATGCGATTTTCATTGGCAGTGACATACCCCACTGTCTCAATAGTAAGTGACAAATCCTGATGCGTAACAGGCGCGGTGCGCACCCCGAGGTTTTGTTCAATGACGGGCGAGATCTTAATACTGGTTCCTCCCCCCGCTTCGTCATCAGCATAAACCGGCACCAAATCCATCCCCATGGGGGATTTACCAGGCTTATCTCTTCGATAAGTTGGATCCATCGGTGCCACCCAATATGAGGGTTGTTTCTCTTTTGTCTGGGTGACTGCATCCTTTTGTGCTGCCCAGTAGGATTGAAAATACATTCCAAAGATAAATGTGAAAGCAAAGCCAGTCCCCACGAGGAGATATTTTCTCATCAATCACTTCCTTCAAGGTATAAGAGCGCAGCGCGGGTCTTACTGAGATCAACACGAATCCTTAGCTCTTTCAATTGGGTGTCAAGTTGCGCAATAAATGCCTGAACCAGAGTTGAAAAATCTGACAGAAGATTTTGATACGCCGGTAGTGTGGCTTCAGCATATTGCTTGGCTTCAGGAAGGAGTCGCTGTTGATAATGTTCTGCTTGCCTTAATAATTTTTGCCAAAGAGCATATTGTTGCCCAACTTCAGAAGTCATCTTACGATAATCTGATTCTTGCAATTCCCGGGTGGCATGCAGATTTGCCAAGCTCTGCGCCAAATGTCGATCTTGTCTTTGGGCCGTAAAAATAGGCAGATCAAAACCAACTTGAGCTCCGACAAAATCAGCGCGCCGGCTTGTGCGGCCAGTGTTCGTTCCTTGCCGAAAACCATAATGTAGTCCTAAATTCCATCCAGGTTTGTATTGTTCCTCTGCGTGCGCTACTTCTTGTCTGCTGGCAGCAACAAGGGATGCATCGCTTTTTATGTGGGGATGTTGATTTATTTTTTGCTGTAACAAGTGTTGAGCGGGAGGTTGGGGCCAAACTGGTAATCTATCGGGTAGTGCTAGCCCTGCAATTTCTTGACCAATCCAACGACCCAGTCTTGCACGCAGTGTTGCAATTTGCTGCTCTATTTGGATGTGGCGGTTTTCAATATTGGATAATTCCAGTTGTGCCCGAAGCACGTCATGTTGGCGGGTTTTTCCCACTGCCAGCATAGATTCAGTGACATCGACGAGGTGCTTGAAAGTACCCATCATCTCATCAACAATTTTTGCAGCTTGGGTCCAATAGTAAATCTCTAACCACTCAGTGCGAACGGTCAGGAGAATACTGGCCTTGGTGTTCTGACCGCGGAATTGCTCAGCTTTTGCCATCAATTCCTTCTGCTGCGATTTGATAGACAAAGATTGACCTTTCGGGAAAGCCTGAGCAACGCTAAATTTAATCTGGGTCATGTTTTCTTGGGTTAAGCTAAAGTTATCGGTTGGAACATTTATGATCCCCGCTTGTATAGTTGGGTCTGGCAGCTCACCAGCTGCAACGGCAGCTTCCCTTAAAGCTTGTTCTTTATACCTGATCTGAGCGATCTCGGGAGCTGTTTCTAAGGCAATTTTTTCTATTTTCTCCAGAGTCAATGCAGATAAGTGTTCAGCATTTACGTTTTGGCAAAAAGAGAAGGTTACCATAAGCATGGTTCCCCAGAAGGAAAAATTACCACGCCTTAATGTATCTGCCAATTTATCTCCTAACACCAGCAGGTTTTTTTGCCTCTTATTGCTGATCATTACGCCTACCTGATTGTCAATTATAGTTTTAAAAATTGTACCAATATACTCGTTGAATTTCAAACTGTGGGTATATAATGGAAAACCCTGCAAACTTTCTTGGTTTCTACGCAGGCTTAGGTTAGACTGCGGTCATGGTTAAAGGATTTAAAGGTAGAGTGCACATTGGTTAACCAAACCGTTACTAAACCTATCCCTCCAGCCTCTCTTGCACAGGAGCAGAGGGCAGAAGATGTGGTCCGTCAAGAACTGGCAAATGCCTATCAGATTTTAGCACGACTGGGCTATGATGATCTGACCTACACTCATCTTTCCGCTCGAGTGCCAGGATCGCAAAGCTTTTTTATGCATCCCCTGGGTTTGCTTTTCGAAGAAGTTGAACCCGATAACCTTTTGCAGATGAATCTGACAGGAGAGGTCTTGCACGGCACACAGGCGCAATACAATCAAACCGGATACATTATGCATAGCGCATTGTATCAAAATCGCCTGGATATCAATGCGATTTTTCACTTACATACCACGGCAGGAGTTTCCGTATCCGCAATGCAGTGTGGTTTGTTGCCCTTAAGTCAGTTTGCACTGCATTTTTTTAATCGCATGTCCTACTCTGACTATGATGCTCTTGTATTAGATCCAAAGCGGCATGGAGAAAAATTGGTGCGAGATTTGGGACAAAACAAAGCGATGCTGTTGCGTAATCATGGAACTTTGACCCTTGGTTCTACAATTCAGGAGGCTTTTTTCTATACCAATTTTCTGGAAAAAGCTTGCCAAGTGCAGTGCCAAGTTCTAGGATCTGGTGAGTCTTATATGGTGCCCGCAGACGATGTATGCGAGCAGGCTCGAGGAGATATGCAAAATTTTGAGACAGATTTGGGCGTAAGAGATTGGGCTGCATTGGTGCGTAAGTTTGGTTTGGAGTCTAAGGGATAGGATCTTCCCTGAAACATTGACTTTCGCCCTGGATCCATTCTAAAAAAGTAGAGTAGTCACTACCGATAGATAACTTAGTTCATGACCCATACTTTCCACCCCTCAATTCTTCGTGCTTACGACATTCGTGGTGTCATAGGTGAAACTTTATCTCAAAGAGATGCTTATTTTATAGGCCGTGCTTTTGCCACTCGGGTGAAACAGGAAGAGGGCCGTGTGGTTTGTGTGGGGCGAGATGGCCGTCTAAGCTCTCCAGAGTTAATGCAAAGCGTGATTCAAGGATTGAGCGAAGGCGGACTGGATGTGATCTGTGTTGGATTAGGACCAACCCCTTTGACCTATTTTGCTATGCACCACCTAAAAGCTGATGCGGCTTTGATGGTCACAGGCTCGCACAATCCGGCAAATTATAATGGCTTTAAAATGTGTTTGTCCAAGGGACCAATGTTTGGTCGTGATATTGAAGAGTTGGGGCAGATTGCTGAGGCTGGAGATTTATCAGAGGGTTCTGGAAAAACAACAGATCGTGATTTGGCGGCAATTTACCTAGAGTATTTACTTAAGGATTTTAGCACCCACTATCCCAATGCAAAATCACTCAAGATTGCCTGGGATGCTGGAAATGGTGCAGCTGGCGAATTGCTTGAAGATTTAGCGAAAGAACTGCCTGGTGAGCATATACTTTTAAATACAACAATTGATGGTACCTTTCCAGCGCATCACCCGGACCCGGTAGTGCTGGAGAACCTGGTGCAACTGCAACAAGCAGTGGCTGAGGGTGGTTGCGATTTGGGGATTGCTTTTGATGGCGATGGGGATCGGATCGGAGTGATTGATGGCCAGGGGCGTATGATCTTTGGTGACTTGTTGGTTACGTTGTTTGCCGGGGAAGTTTTAAAGACGCATCCGAGTGCACCCATTATCGTGGATGTTAAAGCCAGCCAGGTTTTCTTTGAGGAAGTCAAACGTTTAGGCGGCGAACCCATAATGTGGCGCACCGGGCACTCGATCATCAAGTCCAAGATGAAACAAATTGATTGTCCGCTGGCAGGTGAGATGAGTGGGCACATGTTCTTTGCCGACAGGTATTTCGGCTTTGACGATGCGTTGTATGCAGCTATGCGATTGATTGGCATTGTCTCTAGCCAAGAGGAGACCATAGCGCAGTGGCGTGATCGCTTACCGCAACGTATAAGTACACCTGAAATGAACATTGCTTGTGATGACGTTAAAAAATTTCAGATTATTGAAGAGATTACAGAGAAATTGAAAGCGCAACCGGACATTGCGCTTAATGATATCGACGGCGTTAGGGTGACAACGAAAGCAGGCTGGTGGTTGCTGCGCGCTTCTAATACACAAAGCGCGCTGGTGGCGCGAATTGAAGCCGATACTCAAGAGAATGTGGAAAAGTTACGCCAAGAGCTGGCAGCGCATCTTGCTGCATACGGATTAAAAGCGACATGAAGATCCGAATTCTTGGCTGTGGTCCTTCAGGGGGAGTGCCACTGGTTGGCAATGTTTGGGGAAACTGTGATCCGGAAAATCCAAAGAATCGGCGTTTA
Organism: Pseudomonadota bacterium; assembly: GCA_039714795.1. Classification (NCBI taxonomy): domain Bacteria; kingdom Pseudomonadati; phylum Pseudomonadota; species Pseudomonadota bacterium. Next base: position 10,445 of record JBDLIP010000057.1, read on the forward strand.
AGAACCTCGACTTTGGTTACGCACCGGGGCAAAAATATTCTGATTGATACCTCACCGGATTTACGGCGGCAGTTATTGGATGCAGGGGTGACGCGTATTGACGCTGTGCTTTACACCCATGACCATGCTGATCACACGCACGGTATTGATGAACTGCGTCCGCTGTATTTTGGCAATCGAAAAAATTCTATTCAGGTATATGGTAATCAGGCCACTATTGATCGAATACAGCGAAAATTCAAATATCTCTTTGACCCTAAAGAAGATGAACTCTCCCGTGATTTATATCCCAACATTTTGCAAGCAAATGTGATTGGGGCTAAATCCTTTGATTTATTTGGATTAAGCATCCAGCCTTTTCTCCAAGATCATGGGTATTCCAGATCACTTGGCTTTCGCATCGGTGATATGGCTTATTCCACCGACGTGGTTCGATTAGACGAAGATGCCTTTAAGGTTTTACAAGGCGTAAAGCTTTGGCTGGTGGATTGTTTGGCAGAAACGCCACGGCGAACCCACTCACATCTGGAACAGACACTAAAGTGGATTGAGCGAGTGGGTCCAGGTAGGGCAATATTGATTCACATGAATCAAGAGCTAGATTATGAGGTTTTAAAGGGAAAATTACCGGAAGGGATTGAGCCAGCGTTCGATGGGATGGAGATTGAGGTTTTGAATAAGTAACCTCAGTTTTGGATAAGCCCTAATCCCTCCATATTCATCTTTGGCTTCCTTCCTTCCTTTCATCTGATACGCAACGATTCCAGCTAAAAGATTCACACAGAAATTAGTACAACTCATTGCTATAGGCACCTGCAGATGAGAAGGTAAAATTCGACTTTTTATATGGTATAATGGCCAATCTTGTTTTTTATACGTCTACCTACCCACCAGCTATACAC
>JBDLIP010000058.1 GCA_039714795.1 Pseudomonadota bacterium
AGGAATGTACCCACTGAATTCGACTCGCCGAATTTAAAATTTTCAAAAATACCAAGGGATTCAGGCGAACGCGCTCGGCATATTTTTTAAACTTCCGTTTTAGTAACAAAGAATGTCAAAGATAATACCTTCTTCCCTGAAAACATTTTAGAAGACCTACCTGAGTGTCTTCAGAACAAAGTTTTCGAAGTCCCTCTCAAGTCAGCAAAAGCAAATAACAAAGCTGCCTGAAAAGTCCCATATTAACTTTTTAAATTCTTGACCGCGGCAATTTTGTTGCTTTGGTTTGAGACTTTCCGAGACCCAGGTAGATTTTCCGATACTTTCATACATTTTCACATAGGTTTCCTATAGTTAACCGTAGAAAATTTTAGTCAATTCTTCACTTCAAGATTTTTACTCCTATACTTGATGTAGTTGCACATTCATTTAATAAATTAATAGGAGTCCCATCCCAATGAACCAAACTATTCCCAATAACTTAAAGTCAGCCCGTCTTTTAAGCAGAAAAGAAGCTGCAGAGCTGTTAGGTGTCAAAGTGGATACCCTTGCAGCTTGGAAATCAACGCGACGATATAACATCCCCGTGGTAAAAGTCGGACGTCTTGTTCGCTATCGTTACTCAGATCTGCTGGATTTTATCGAGCGTCGAACTGTTAATAAATCCAGTGAGCTCAAGCCATGAGCAAAACTTCACAAAGAGCTCCGGGTTGTAAAACAGTTTCTCTTGAAAGTTATCGCCAACAAGGGACACATCCAGTTAATCTCAATACCTGCGACTGGCTGGATCCTATACCCATTGGCGCCATCAAAAATGAACTTCCCCCTGTTGAAGTTCTGCCAGCCCATCTTATTGCAAAACCATATCAAGAATGGCTTGTTGACGTAGCTGAACGCATGCAATGCCCATTGGATTATGTAGCAGTTGGGTCTCTTATTACCACGGCTTCCATTATCGGATCTGGTTGTGGCATCAGACCAAAACGCCAGGATTCATGGACGGTTATTCCTAACTTGTGGGGTTGCATCGTAGGACCTCCCAGCAGCCTGAAAAGCCCAGCTTTGAAAGAGGTCATGCGTCCTCTTGAACAACTGGAGGGAAAAGCATATGAGGTCTATAAAAAAGAACAGCAAGCCTATGTTGTAGAACTTGAAGCCTACAAAGCTACCAGAGAGATATTCAAGAAGAAAATGATCAAAGCAGCAAGTAGCTTTGACATGCCTGCAATGGATCACTTAAAAAAAGAGTTGCTAGCCACTGCAGAACCTGAAGCTCCTGTGTGCAAACGTTATTACACTAACGATGCGACCGTTGAAAAACTGCAAGAGCTTTTAAGCCAAAACGAAAGAGGGCTGCTGGTGCTTCGTGATGAACTGATGGGGTTGCTTGCAAGTTGGGAAAAGGCCGGTCGTGAGGAAGATCGTAATTTTTATCTGGAGGGTTGGAACGGCTATGGATCCAAGACAACGGATCGTATTGGTCGAGGCACCATTCGCACAAAAAATCTTTGTATTTCTCTGCTTGGCAGCACCCAACCCAGCAAGCTTTTGAGCTATTTTCAGCGAACCTTAGGCGGTTTGGAAAACGATGGATTGCTGCAACGATTTCAATTGTTGGTCTATCCGGATGAGGTCAAAGAGTGGAAACTGGTCGACCACAGACCCAACGCTCAAGCGCAAGAACGCGCTTTTGCAATCATAAACAAGCTAGCAAGCATGAATTTTTGCGACCATGGTGCCATTCTTGATGAAAACTCAGGCATTCCCTATTTTCAATTCGATGAGCCTGCACAGCAAGTCTTCTATGAATAGCTGACAAAGCTTGAACATCAGCTGCGCAATAGCATTGATGATGCCATTGTTATTGAGCATTTAGCCAAGTACCGAAAGCTGATGCCAGCTTTAGCTTTAATTTTCCACCTGATTGAGATAGCGGATGGTAAAAATCGTTCTGGAGCGATTACAAAACAATGCGCTCTAGCTGCTGTGTCCTGGTGCGATTATTTAGAACAGCATGCCCGTCGTATTTATGAAAGCTCTTTGAGCCTTGCTTATCAAGCTGCCAGAAAATTGGCCAGGAAAATTCAAAGCGGTGTATTAGGCAGCTCCTTTGATGTAAGGCAGGTCTACCGCAAGGAGTGGTCTTTGTTAAAAAACAAGGAAGAGGTGCAATCAGCCTGTGAAATCTTGGCTGAAGCCGGGTGGATTAAAATTAGTACATCTTCAGGGAAAGGTAGAGCAAACCTGCACTATGAGATCAATCCAAAGGGAGTCGCATGAATCAGAATAGCCTCAAACTACAACAAGAAAGCCATTTGTCGGGTTTGTCGGGTTTGTCGGGAGAGCTTTTTGAGCAGATAAAAAATATGCAGGGGATAGTACCCGACAGAGCCGACAAAAATTATCTGTCAGTTCTGTCGGGTATAAGGGCCTTTTTCAAAATTCAAGAAAACATCCTGGAAAAACCACCCGACAAACCCGACAAATAGCTTCAATCTTGAATTTTAGCTCCATTTGAATGTAGCAACCAGATTAACAAACGAAAGGAATACTCCTCATGAAAAACTACTTTACCCGCGGCGGCCAACTATCAATGCATCGCCTACGCATGTTGCAACAAATGGCCAGAGTCATCTTGGCTGTTTTTTTGTTTGCCACCTCAGCCATGCTGGTTGGCAAAACCTATTACGACATTCCCAAGTACCAATTCTATCTGCTCAAAGAATATTATCATGCCCAATTTTTGTTGGGGTTTGCCAGCACCCCTGCAGATATTCGCAAAGCCCAACAGGTGATCATTCACCCCAATGGCAGAAAATCAACAGAATACAGCTACAACATTGCCCACAGTGATTATATTCAGCAATGTGTTACCTACATCAAATACAGACTCTGGCGTAATTTTATCCTTGGTCTTTGGACAGGTGGAGCATTGAGCCTTCTGATAATGGGGGCATTCATTTATCGAGGCTGGAGGCAAATTCGGACAAAGACCGAGCGTGGTACTTCCCTGGTATCCACAGATCAATTGAAACGTCGGATTCGACGCAGGTATAAATCAGATTTGTACTTGGATGGGTTGCCTCTGATCAAAGGTGCAGAAACCTCCCATTTTGTTGCCGCTGGTACAACTGGGAGCGGCAAATCGAATTTGTTTCATACACTGTTGCCACAGATCAGAACCCGGGGAGATCGTGCCATTATCGTCGATTTAACCGGAGATTTTATCAGCCGCTATTATGATTGCTGTAGCGATTTTCTTTTAAATCCGTTCGATATGCGGCATCAGAACTGGTCTCCGTGGCAAGAATGCCAAGCTGAACCTCATTATGTTGCACTTGCTCATGCCATGATCCCTGAAAAGGGTCAAACACAGGATCCCTTTTGGGAAAATGCCAGCCGAATTGTGCTCGCAACAGCCTTGAGGAAATTTGCAGAAGAAAAGACCCCCTCAACCCAAGAGCTGTATCGCCTGCTGGTTGAAGCACCAATGACCGAGTACCAAAAGTTCTTTGAAGGCACGGAAGCGGTATCATTGACCGATAAGCAAGCGGATAAAACTGCTGCTTCAATTCGCTCAAATTTATCAACGCAGTTGGTTGGGTTAAAATATCTGAGCGCGCAAGAAGATACCCCAGGAGATCCATTTTCCATCCGCAACTGGGTCAGGCATGGTGATCCTGGGTCTTGGTTATTCCTCAGTGCTTTTCCCGGCCAACGGCAGAGCTTACAAGGTTTGATGACCGCTTGGATGGACACAGCTATCAGTGCTCTGATGACTTTGGAGCCAAATTATGACCGCAGGCTTTGGTTTGTTATGGATGAGCTGCCAGCTCTCAACCGTTTGCCGTCCCTTGAAATGATGTTGGCAGAATCTCGCAAATATGGTGGCTGTGTGTTGGCAGGCTTTCAAAGTATGCCGCAACTGACAACGGTTTATGGGGCCTCAATTGCCCAAACGCTGCTGGGGCTGTTTAACACCCAAGCATTTTTCTGCAGCACCAATCCTGATACCACATCGTGGATCTCCAAAGTCTTGGGAGAAGCAGAAATCCAAGAGGTAAAGGAAAGCTTGTCCTATGGCGCGCAAGCAGCAAGAGACGGAGTATCCCTCAGCCAGCAGCACCGCAGACGCTCTGTGGTACTGCCAACACAAATTTCTAGCCTGAAATCTCTACAGTGTTACGTGAAACTGCCAGGAGATTATCCTGTGACTCAGTTGCAGATGAGCTATAAAAAGGGTCAGATAGTTGCGCCTGGGTTTTTGGCAAGACCAGTGGCGTTGTCTAAAATATCCCCCAAGAAAATGGAGGAGAAAAGGGAGCTTGTGAAGGACGAGAAAACTGCGGAAAGCAAGGATGAGGGTAAGCTTGAGCGGAACTTGGTTTGATGACAAATGACTTTAATTTTAGGCTCATTTACATACTATAGGTATAGATAACGAACCAAAATTAAAGCAATTTTTAAAAATATGGCGTGAGCTTGGAGGCACTCAAAAGAAAGCTTGCGTGTTAGTTGAGGCAGCTTATTACCTCTAGGTAGAGCAAGAAAATTTTTGTTCTCTATTTCTTAGTTTTAAAAAGAAGGTAGTAAATTACATAAAGCCAGCTAAAAAAACCATGAATTATAGCCCATAGGACAGATCGATTTTGATTAAATGAGATAGCAATTGCCAAAGCTGTTCCAAAAGAAATTCCAAAACGGAGATATTGTGGATTGATGATGAATTCTTCAGGCACTTTTAACTCCTTTTAGCAATCTTTGTGTCTATTATATATGTTGACACACACCTGTTAATAATCAATTAAAAGTGCAGCCCTCTTGGTCTGATAACATTCGGTACTCAGCCATGAATTTCTCCAACAACCGGTTGGAGGTTTTCTGAGTGTTCGTCCAAGTTTTTCCAAGGCTCTCCTGGCAACTTTGAGACGAGAGCACTCATCACGGATCTGTAAGCTGTTTCAGGATTCCATGGAATGTTACCTGCCAATAGTGGGCCTACATCCTGATTAAAGGATGAAGTTCTCATCTTGAAGGTCAAGTTTTTTTCAAGCTCAGCACGACTGATTGCCGTCTGGTTAAAAGCATTATACCTCTGAAACGCTTCAAGAACCTGACTGCAATTGACATTTAATTGGTTGATGCTTAGCCACAAATCGAATAAATCACGTCCTTTTGAGCGCTGATAGAGTGCACGCAGCTTTGTCCCCATCAATTCTTCTAAGTTGTAGGTCCTGATCTGGCTGCTGCCGGAAAACCAACGACTCTCTACGCTATAGTTGTGCTGGCGATACCCGTACAAATTAAAAGCTTCAACCGTGTTGATCTCAATTTTTACCCTCAAAGGGACTGGGGGCTCATCTTCTGAAGAAAACCGATAAATTAACTTGGCTGATCGTGCCGTTTGCTTCCATTTTGCCGTCCCGAGCCAAGGATCCAAAGCTTCCCGTATGGCAGAGAAAATGTGGCCAATGGGCGCATCGTCTACAAGGACGAAATCTAGATCTTCACTATAACGTGCAGCAGGTTTGACAAAGAGCTTATTGAGCGCTGTTCCGCCTCGAAAGGCTAGCGAATTCTGGATCACCGTATGTTGATACAACTCAACCAAAGCACGACTTAAGACTAAATCTTGCTCTATTTGCGATTGGTAAACCCAGGGTGCTTGTTGGCGCCATTGGGCAATAAAATTAATAGGTATCATCTAAGTCACTCTCTATCGTTGTATTCAGGGCAACCTTCCATTTTACATGACGCTTTGCCCCCGTAAATGAAATATGTGGGTCCAAAGGAACCACCCGTAACGCTTTTGTAAGGCATTGGTAGACAACATCTGATATCGCATCATGCCCCAGGAACTCCAGCAGGAAACCGAGTCTTTGTAATACTGTTCTTTCATGCTTTTTGATGAGCAATTCTTTGAGCACCTTAGGATCAACAGATTCAACAAGTTCATCAAGCACTGTTGCAACATGATTGAGACCACCGCAGCGATTCATAAATTGGATCAAATCCAGCATAGTTGCTTCAGGAGTGGCAACCGTCATGTAGCCCGTACGTGTTTTGAGTTGTTGTGTAGGTGTCTTTCCCGTTTCACCCTTGGTGATAAATTCAACTCTGACACTACCACAATGAATACCAGGGCGAGGTTTGCTTACAACAACCTGAAACGTTTGCAGTTGTTGATGAGCTGCTCCAAAATAAAGGGCAGCTGTTAGCAAGCCAACATAGTACTCTTGCTGCCAATGCTGCATGAGGTCATCAATAAAATAATCTGGTGGCAGGCAACCCAGCTGGCGAAATTCAGGGGTGAGAATGAGGTAATACCCTCGAGCAGGAGAGGCAATTTCGCCTCGCTTCCTTAAATAATAGATTGCCCTTTCAGCAGCCTTGGCCGTGATTTGCATTGTTTGTTGCATTTTTTGCCTTGTAAATGAAATCTGGCCTTGAGCTGTTAGGTGGTCTATATACTGCTTGGTTTTTTCAGCTATCATAATCGTCATTATAATTTGTATAAACCCCCTTGAGAAGGGGGTTTATGCAAATGAGACGTATTTTTGAGAGTGGTTTGGCGTAATACTGCTGAACCACTGCGTAGTTCATAGTTAAAAAATAAATCTCGAAGGCGGTCGAGGGCGGTCCAAGGCGATCAAGGGCGGTCGAAGGCGTAAATGGTTGCAGAAAAATTTTTTTTCTCGTGCTTCACAAATCCATCGAATACCCTTGAGACTTTTGCAGCTGCTGTTCCGCTTGCTTCATGATCATTTTCATTTTCTGCGTGACTTTTTGGGTGCTCTCAGCATAACGGGCACTTTGCACTGGATCCTTTGTGGGATTGAATGCTTTTTGCTGCAACCAGGCTTCACTTTCGCGCCTGCGTACAAAGCCGGTCACACATTGTTGTTTGGCTGCATCCTGGTGCTTGAACTGAGTTGCCAATTTCTCTGAACCTTTTTCCAAATGATCTGCCAGCTCGATATAGCGTCTTGTCATAGCTTCAGATGGCACCACACGAGTTCGTTCCCAGTGCCTGAGGGACTCATGCGCTACACGATCGGCGATTGTTGCTGAAAGCTCAAATTGCCCGGCGAGTTTTTGCGCCAATTTGGATTGAATCGTTTGATGCTCTTGTAATACATCCTTGGCAAACTGCTCAAAACGATAACGATCCTGAGAAGGTTGCCCAGTTTTTCGTAAGTCATTTTCAAACAGTTTACCTTCGATCTGTGCCATCCTTTCAGCGTACAGCTGAGCTGTCAGATGATTTTCTGGAGCAACGGTTTGACGATCTGCCAGGATCTCTAGGAAATCGTCCCTGAGCTCACCAACACGCTCCAGTTCGAATTTGGACCGCCCAAGCATCACGCTCACATCATAGTTTGTGGGATTATTCTGGTGAATCTCTTTGAAAGCATAAAGATGATCAACCGCTTTTGCGGATTGCTGTTCGAGAAACTCTCTGTCTTCAGCATTAGGAGCACGCTGGTATTTATTCTGGAATAATCCATGCAAGCGCCGTTCTAACAGTTGTGATAGTTGTTCAGGAGTTTTGTCTTCCATGGCAAAGGCAGGGGAGGTAACTTCGACCGGCTGCGCTGTTTTTTGTGTCTGTGGCGGCAACTGATAAAATTCCGGATTGCTGTGGAAGTAATCCGTCACCTGAGTCCAGATACTCTTTGTTTTATCCAGCAAAGAGACACGTTGTTGCTCTTGCTTTTTATCCAGATCCTCCCTCGTTGCAAAGTTAACACTGGCCACCTTGGTGCCACTACGGCTGATTTGTGTGGCAAACTGACGCAAGTTCTTCGTTTCTTGCTTGGAAAGAAACACCTCTACATCTTTGCTATGTCGCGTGAGAGCCACGTAGCTATTGCTATGATTGGTTGCTTTGTCGTGCAGCACGTAGGTCTTATCAATAGTCGCACCTTGAGCTTTGTAGATGGTTCCAGCATAGCCATGCCGCAGGCCTTGGTAGGTTCTTGGGTCAAAACTAATGCTCTGGCCATTATCGCACCACACCGTGAATTTATCAGGGGTACAGGCTCCCAAAATCCCAAATTGACCATTGCTGATATCTTGGGTTTTATCTGTCACAGTGAATTGCACTCGATCGCCTGTGGCAAAAGACTCAAGTCCTCGAGTGGTCATCATTTCTACATCAATAGCGCCGATTTCTCCGCGTTGTTTACGAATATCGCGCATGGCTTGATTCAGGGTATCCACATCTACGTTGCGTTGCGCCAGCGCAAAGGTCCAGTGCTCACGGTTACCCAAACTGTCCGTGGTCCATTGATTCACCAGCTCAGTTAAAGCGCTCTCTTTATCGTCAGACCAGTTGAGTTTGTTATGTTCAGCCAAAGTCTTTGCTGCAGAACGTACTCGATGATTTGAGAGATCCTCGGAGACCTGCTTTTGCCAATCCTTTTGTTGCCGGCGCACGGTTTCCAGGGTAGGGGCTCCATACTGTTCTGAGAGCACCTGGAACATCCCGCCACGCTCAATCGAGGAAAGCTGCTTTGCATCACCCATGAGAATGATTTTGCACTTGGCTTGCTTGGCGGCATTAAATAGTTCGACCATCACTTCCGTGCCGAGCATGCCGGCTTCATCAACCATCAGCACCGTGTTTTTGTCCAACTCCATGCGCTTGTTGTTAATGCGAAATAACAATGAGTGACAGGTCATCGCCTTGGCAAAACCATCATCTTTCATGTCTGATGCCACTTTGTTGGTGGGAGCCAACCCGATCACACGGTATCCAGAGTTCTCATAAGCTTCGCGCACGGGATTCAGCACGTAGCTTTTGCCAACACCAGCTCGGCCTTGGATGATCTTGAGGTTGTTATCATTACTGGTCATATGCTGAAACGCTTGGTGCTGTTCGGCACTTAATGCTAAGCCATCCAGAGCATTGGTTTTGACTTGCTCTTTGATGGCAAATGATTGTCGATCGGCCACGCTACCTACAAAGCGCTGTAGTTTTTCTTCCTCGGCTCTAACGTCCTTGGTGGTGAAGTACTTGGAGGGTTCGCCACTTTCACTGCAGAGCAATGGCACAACCTGATCGTGGGCAAAAATGCCTTCCAGCACCTTGTTCCGATCTTCTGGCTTTACATGCTTGGCACAAAACCGATCGACATCCTTACGGGTAAACACGGAATTGTGCAATGTCATTTGCTCCAGCACACTACTGGGATCTTTAACATTATCAGCATTAGCTTGCTTGAGCATTTCTGAGCGCACCAAGGCGTCATTCATATGATTGCGCATGCGCACAGGACCCAAGTGTTCTTGCGGCACGATGCCGACTGGATCAACCCGCAGCTCCAGACCTTTTTCTTCGAAGTACTCATTTTGAATGTCCCGGACAATTTTACCGACCAGCTCAGCTTCCATCACCACGCCCTTGCGCACCGTGGGATCAGTATCGCGAGCTTTGCGATTGTGCAGTGATTTACCGTCTTCTGAAAACCTTCTTGTTGTGATCAACATATGCACGTGCCAGTTCTTGTCGTCTTCATGGGGTTGGTGAACATCCATCTGCACTCCCAACCCTTTATCGACAAATAACTGCTTGGCAATACGACGAGATATTTCCACACGATCTGCCAAGCTAATCTCTGCATCATCGGGCAGCGCAATCACTGATTCTTTACAAACCTGGCTGTCTTTACGGTTTTCCATAAACTCGGCAGCATTCCACAACACCGAGGCGTCCAGAAACTTTTTATCGACTCCTTCAGGCAGCAAAATCTCATGATGAACGTTGTCGTCTTTGTGCTTGAAATAGAACAACTGCCCGCTGCGTTCGCACTTCATGCTCTCGCGCTGATTATAGGCAGCCTTACGGCAAGCGTTGCCGCCGGAACTGCGGGAAACATATTCAATGCGAGCAAATTGGATAGCCATGACTGAAACCAAATACGGCAGGATTGGATTTGAGATCATGGTAATCCAAATCTCCGATTTGCGCAAGCGCGTCTGATAAGACGCATATTGCGTTATGAGTCGATTTTTCAAATGCGACATCCTAAATGTTTGTACCACCTTTGGCGGTATGCTACTGTAGTAGCATGGTCACGTAAATTATAGCGTCATGGGATAATCAAATGGCACAATCGAACATTATCTCCACCAAAAAACAGCGCCTCGAACGGCAAAAAAATCGCCTAAATCAGCAAGAAGCACTGATCAAACAGCTGGAGCGTAAAGAAAGAACAAGAAAACTTATCGCCTTAGGAGGACTTATTGTAAAGGCCAAATTGGATGACATTGATACTAATACTCTACTTGGTGGGTTGCTCACCCTTGCTGAGCAAAAAATTGCTGATCCTGCTATCACTGAAACCTGGAGCCAAAAGGGCAAAGCCACTTTTGATCAAGAAAATCAAGACAAGGTTGCCGTGATTGTCACCTTTGAAGAAAAACCCTCAGCAGAATTACGCGCCCAAATCCGAGAGCTGGGGTTGAAGTGGAATCAGTTCCGCAAAGAATGGCAGGGGCATGTGGTATTGGAGGAATTAAATCAAGTACTGGATGGCACAAAATATACATCGATTAGGGTTGGTATAGATGTCACTGAGCAGCCCATTATACACAATTGATAAGAATTTTCACAAATAATCAGCTATTTTTCATCTAATCACAGGCTTTTGTTGGACACATTTGACTATGATGTTTATAAGGCTTTAAAGGATGTATATTGGAAGTTGTAGAAACTTCTCTGATCACAAACTCTGTATACTGGTTTCAAAATTGAACCCAAAACAAATAATGCACTCACATAATTTGGAATCCAATCTACTAAATGTGGGTAGTGATGTGAAGCATTAGAGTTGTATTTATTGCTTTCTATTATATTCCCTTGATTTGACTCATTTGTTATTTCACCATTTGCGAGCCACCCTATACCATGGGCTTTCAGATAGGCCTCTTTACAGGCCCATTTTCTAAAAAATGTGTATATTTTCTCATTGTAACATAGTGTAATTGCACCCCACAAAGGTCTGGAGTGTGGGCTATTTTCCGAAGTCGTGAATAGCTCCAATTGAGGCGTATTTTTCCTAG
>JBDLIP010000059.1 GCA_039714795.1 Pseudomonadota bacterium
GAGATATTTATGAAAAGCCTAGAGGTTATTAGTTTACGAGATAGCAAAACCGGACATTTTTAAATTGCTAGAATAGGACATTTCTAAATTGCTTTGACAAAGTTTTTTTGTCCTTGTCGGTAACACGTGCAGGGTTGTTCAGTGAAAATGTGTTGCCTAAGGATCGTCATCCTGAACGTTGGTTTTGGAACTCAAGTCTTACAAGATTTAAGGAGGCAAAACCTTACGATCTATTCAGCGTCATCCCAGACTTGATCCGGGACAGGATCCCATTTTTTTAAAATCTGTAAAAAAGAATTGGATCCTGAATCACAAAGATTTTCCAATTCGCGCGACTTGCAGTCGCACGTTCGGAAAATCAGCGTTCAGGATGACGGCCGATGTGGGCTGAATAGTTACAAATTTTCTATTAAAAAAAATCTTTTGATTTCAATAACTTTGTCTAAAAATTGAAGCCTAGCGGATTATTTTAATTGTTTGCTATTGATTTTCACACACGTTTAGCGTTAGGCTGGTTCTTACGCAGCAGAGGGTGTTAGCGCACACCTCCACTGCTACCACTGCCAGATCTGGAACGATCTAGCCAATGGTAATGACAATGTAGTGCTTTTGTTCCGTTTTGCCAACACAAACCTGTGTTGGCGACTGCTTGTTTTTGGCTAAAGGTCTGCTTTTATGTAGACCTTTTGGAACAAGATCTATGTCGTAACTGTTTACTGGCAAGGTTTGTGGGAACCCCGGGGGGCTGCCTAGTAAAAGTTATTACAATGGTTTAATAGTGCCCCCCCAGTTTCTTACTTCCTTAATCGGTTGTGGTTTGTGCAATAACTTTTAGAAAAAGGAGAAACTTATGTATTTTTGCAACCACCTCTGCCTTGTTGGCCGGCTTGAAGAAGACGTTAATGTTGTCTTTAAGGACAATAATGAACGATTGGCTACCTTTACTCTGCTCATTCCCATAACTGGCAGTAAACATTTTTTTAAATACCGTGTTACTGTTGAAAATCAATCATTGGTGGAATATGCCGCAAGTTGTTTGCTGGAAGGCAAACTGGTGTTTGTGTTGGGAAAGTTTGAACCGGCTTTGGAAGATTCTGGCCCCTCCTGGGTTGTGATCTCTGAAGACTTTGGCATACTGCATCCTATAGGATCGCACGTGCACCCTCCACTACCCATGCCATCTTTTAACAACAAAACCTAAGATGTTAATGGGGAAAGTGGCGCCTGACGTTGATGGCGCCACTTGTCTCACTTCCGAAAAATAGACACATAACAAACGTTTTCTTTAGACAAGGTCTGATATAAGCTTTTGGCGCAGGTACACAAGAAATTATTGATTTAACCTGAGTTTTGGATAATAGAAGAATTTTCTTATCCTCCACGGGCCGTCATCCCGGCCTCCATTTTTCCCCAGCTCGCCAAGAGCTGGATTGGAAAAATGAGTGAGCCGGGATCCAGTTTTTTAGTTTTGAGGGAAAAAATCCTGCGTATCCGGTTGCGACACAATGGTGACTGAGATACGGTCTCCCCATAAGGGGAGACTGAAATGCCAATCGAATTGCAACAACATCCGCCATCAAATTCGTTTCAGACCTTGCTAAAACTTGAAACTCTCCGTGCTGGACTAATTTACCGAGAGCTTTACGATACCATGCGCCGAGAAATCCCCATAAAACCTTAGCTTTGTACAGCAAACGAATTTGGATTGTTAAACTTCTCCACAAGATTACTAACATTAGTAATCACCCTTATCGTATTCATAAGTTTCTCATTACTCATAGGTTCCTTATCCTTATCCTTTTCTAGATTGCTAAACAGACTCACAAGCTTACTAACATTAGTAATCCCCCTTATCGTATTCTTAAGTTCCTCATTATTCAATAACTCAAGAGCGTTTGTTATCACTTTTGTGCCTTCTCCATCTAATTTTTCTAATTCTGCTAAAAAAGCCTGAATCTCTTCAGAGGATAAAGGATCCTCATCCTTCCCATCACAATTTGTGGCAGTCGCTGAATTCTCATTTGCATCGGTGATATTCTCACCCTTCTTGTTGTTAAGTTCTGGGAAAAGTTTATCCAACTCTGCTTCAGCATCTGCTATATCAATTTCGATATTAGATAAAGTCTTATGTGAAGTCATACGAGTATTGTTGTTTTTTCTTTTCCTTTCCCTCTTTCCATCACTTGATTCATCTACCTGGGAAAGTGCCGCAATAACATCATGCATCTCTTTGGGGAGTGCATTAGCCGCTTTCCTAAGCTCTTCGATATTAGCTTTAGAGGACTTCGGAGCACGCGTTCCGTTGTTTTTCCTCTTACTCTTACTCTTTCTGCTTCTTGAATCTACCTGGCAAAATGCATCAAGCGCATCTTGGGGGAGTGCACTAACCGCTTTCTCAAGATAATTGATAGTATTAGCTTCATCTTCGATAGTATTAGCTTCAGAGGACTTCGAAACACGCTTGCTGTTGTTTTTTCTTTTCCTCTTTCTATCATCTGGTTTATTTACCGGGGAATTTGGAGAAGATACCGCAAAATTATTAAGCCGTCCATAGTCGATCCCTTCAACTTTGATCCCTTCAGCCGCATACCGAAGTTCGTCTAAAGGAGTCTTCGAAACATGCTCTCTTTTCTTTTTTGATTTCACACTAGATGCTTTGTCTTTCTTCTTGGATCCTGAATCATCACTATTGGTACTTCTGGACAAAGGCGTGCTACATTCTTCCAAAGATGATAATGATGATGATGATGATGATGATGATGATGATGATGCCCGAGCATCTTCAGCCGCAACACCTGCCAACAAAGCTGCACAAGACGTGGCAGCCAACAACAATTTAAATTTATTCGCTCTCATTAAGCTTTCTCCTTATATTAATACCATCTACTATAGATGATACACTACTAACAATTATAATACACTACTAACAATTATAATATACTACTAACAATTACTGACTTACTCCTCAACGTCAGTGAGATTTATATAAGAGCTCTAGAGATTGAAGTCAAGTAAAAAAGTGATTTTTAACTAAAAATAACGATTCTGTCAGCTACTACCGCTAGTGGTTGTAGATGGCATAAAACAAAGCTTTTGAAATAAATTTTTCGTAAACTTTTGGCACTTTGGGGGTTGCTGTGACGAAAAATAGCCTATACTGTGGCTTTCAGGCAATGATAAAAAAGTTGAAGAGCCCAATTCTAGAGATATCAGTTCCGTTCAATATTCCAAATGTAGATGTATTGAATCAAGAAATCACCCCCAACGGTGATATAATAGTTACAGTAGAAAGCAAAGATAACGGCACCAACTGCAAGAATTGTGGAAAAAGATGCACCAGGCGCCATGGTAAAGATGAGCCAATTTTATGGATTATTTTTTTTCATGAGGTGGCCCTGGACGGATCAAAGTACTTCATTATCCAAAACTCAAGTTAGCGTACGAATCATCAAGCAAGTCATCAAGCAAGGATCGGAGTGAGTTTTTTCCTCTCAAATCCGAAATAACTCTTGCATCCCTTGATTGCACACATTACCATTTCTAATAATGGCGTATCGAAAGGCACGCGGGCGTGGTGGAATTGGTAGACACGCAAGATTTAGGTTCTTGTGACGCAAGTCGTGGGGGTTCAAGTCCCTCCGCCCGTACCATTTTAGAGAGAAAGCAGCCAGAAAAGCACGAGAAACCATGGTAAATGGTTAAGGATATTTGAAAAGCATTAGGCAAAAAATTTCATGAAGATTACACAGACACAAGAAGACGGTCTAAAAAGGGTTTTTGATGTGGTGGTTTCCCCTCAGGAAGTTGCCAGTAGGGTGGATGATAAATTAATTGAACATGGCAAAAACGTTAAAATTCCAGGATTTCGTCCTGGGCATGTGCCTTTGCCCATTTTGAGAACTAGATTCAAGAGTAGCGTACTTCCTGACGTGCTAAAAGATTTAGTGGATGCTGGCATTAATCAGGCATTTACTGAAAACAAAGTTCGCCCCGCAATTCGCCCCAACGTTGATGCTGAGCAATACCAGAATGATCAGGACTTTACGTTTAAAATTGATGTTGAGGTGATGCCTGAAATTAAGCCTGTAGACCTTGCAAGCTTAGATTTCGAGCGACTGAAAATTGACGTTGGTGACGAGGAAATTGAAAAGACCTTAAAAGATGTGGCGAAGAATCATAAGCGTACTAAGCCAACTGCCAAGTCTCACAAAGCTAAAAAAGGTGATATTTTAAAAATAGCTATTCAGGCCTTCATTGGTACTGAACCACTTGAAATTCACTCTCATGATGAGCTTGAGCTTCGCTTGGGATCTGAGCAATTTGATCCGCAGATGGACAAGGCGTTGATGGATGTGAAAGCTGGCGAAGATCATGAAGTGACGATCAACTATTCCAAGGAGGCACGCCACCCTGATATTAAAGGCAAGAGCGTGCGTTACGAAATTGCTGTACATGAGATTTTACAGCTCTCAACCGTTAAGATTGATGATCAGTTAGCAACTGAAAAAGGTTTTAAAGATCTTGCTGAGCTCAAGGAACAAGTTGCTGAACAGCTCCGCGATCATTTTGAGGCAGCCAGCTTTTGGCATATCAAAAGGCATGTATTAGACAGCTTATCCGACAAGCACGGATTCCCTGTTCCAAGTTCTCTGTTGCAGCAAGAGATTGAAAGTATCAAAGCTGGTGGCGGCCTAGAGGATGAATCCGAGGATAAGGATAAGGATAAGGATAAGGATAAAGAAAAGACCAAGAAAGAGCAGGAAAAAGCTGACAAAAAGGTCAGTGATATTGCTGAACGTCGGGTCCGATTGGGTCTGCTTCTTGCGCAAATTGGCAGTGATCATAACATCACTGTACCGGACGACGAAATTTCTGAAGCTCTTTTGGATCATGTGCGGCAGTATCCAGGACATGAGGTTGAGGTTCTTAAAGCGTATCAAAAAAAACCTGAGTTGATGGCACAAATCAAAGCACCTTTGTTGGAAAACAAAGTGGTCGAGTTTATTCTTGAGCAAGCCAAAGTTAAGGAAAAAGCCATTTCAGTTGAAGATTTTGAAAAAGAGTTTGCAAAGATTGCAAATTAAACCTTGCCAAACTTGGCCGTCATATGGGAACCTATATACAAGTAGGGCTCCATTTCAGGTGCTTTTGTAGAAAAATTTAGACAATATAAGAGGGAAAAAGCTAGATATGAGCACACTTGTTCCAATGGTTGTTGAACAAACCAATCGTGGTGAACGTTCATTCGACATTTATTCCAGACTGCTTAAAGAGAGAATTATCTTTTTGACAGGGCCTATCGATGATAATGTGGCAAGTGTAGTTTGTGCCCAGTTACTGTTTTTAGAGTCTGAAAATCCTAAAAAAGACATATCTCTTTATGTTAACTCACCAGGTGGAGTGGTAACATCTGCTTTGGCAATGCTGGATACCATGCGATACATAAAGCCGGATATTTCCACACTATGTTTAGGATTGGCAGCGTCTGCCGGATCCTTGTTGCTTGCAGCTGGAACAAAGGGAAAGCGTTTTGCCCTGCCGCATGCTCGGGTTATGATTCACCAGCCACATGGTGGTGCTCGAGGTCAGGCAACTGATATTGAAATTCAGGCAAACGAAATTTTGACGTTGCGCAAGAAGCTCAACAAACTGCTGTCGGATTTTACGGGACAAAACACCAAAAATATAGAAAAGGCAGTAGAGCGAGATAATTTCATGTCTCCAGAAGAAGCTCTTAAATTCGGTTTGATTGATGAAATTGTAGTACAACGCCCTGATAATGATTGATTTTTTCCATTCTGCGCAGGGGTTGTTAACTCTTCTTTTGGAGTTGTTGAGGTAGACTGAAAGAGAATTAAGTAGCCGACTGCGTCGGATTTGGGATAAATTGAAACAGGCATAGAAGCGAGAATCATGGGTAAATCGAAAGAGGACGAAACAAAGGGAATCTTACACTGCTCGTTTTGCGGTAAAAGCCAGCGTGAGGTCAAAAAACTCATTGCGGGGCCTACAGTTTTTATTTGTGACGAGTGTGTTGACCTTTGCACTGACATCATTAAAGAAGAGCAAAAAAATGAATTTGCCAACGAAAGTGGAGGTGTTCCAGCCCCTAGTGAGATCTTTAAAGTTTTAAATGACTATGTCATTGGCCAACAACACGCCAAACGCGTATTGGCTGTTGCGGTCTACAATCACTACAAGCGAATTGAGGTCGGAGGATCTCGCGATGAGGTTGAGCTTGCTAAATCAAATATTTTGCTGATTGGACCTACAGGGTGCGGAAAGACTCTGCTTGCTCAGACTTTGGCGCGCATTATCG
The DNA here is from genome assembly GCA_039714795.1 of Pseudomonadota bacterium. Lineage (NCBI taxonomy): Bacteria > Pseudomonadati > Pseudomonadota > Pseudomonadota bacterium. The sequence continues at coordinate 6,320 of JBDLIP010000059.1, forward strand.
ATGTGCCTTTTACTATCGCAGATGCAACCAGTCTTACTGAAGCTGGTTATGTGGGTGAGGACGTCGAAAATATTATCCTCAAACTTTTACAGTCGGCAGATTACAACGTTGAAAAGGCTCAGCGGGGAATTGTTTATATTGATGAGGTCGATAAAATATCGCGAAAGTCAGATAATCCTTCCATTACCCGTGATGTTTCAGGTGAAGGTGTGCAGCAAGCATTGCTTAAGATAATGGAAGGTACAGTTGCATCCGTCCCGCCTCAAGGAGGTCGTAAACACCCACAGCAAGAGTTTTTGCAAGTCGATACCACCGATATTTTATTTATCTGCGGCGGAGCGTTTGCAGGTCTAGAAAAGATTATTGGTGCACGCGGCAAAGAGAGCTCCGTTGGATTTGGAGCTGAAGTACGAGCTCCTGAAGATCAACAAATAGGTGTTATGCTCAACCAGGTTGAGCCTGAAGATTTGTTAAAATATGGTCTTATTCCTGAATTTGTAGGACGCCTTCCAGTTGTTGCGACCTTAGAGGATTTGGATGAGGAGGCCTTGATTGAGATCTTATCTATTCCTAAAAATGCTCTGGTCAAGCAGTATGAAAAACTGATGGACATGGAAGGGGTAAAGTTGACCTTTACCAAGGATGCTTTGGTTGCCATTGCGAGAAAAGCTATTAAACGCAAGACTGGCGCACGCGGGCTGCGCTCGATCATGGAGGGTATTCTCTTGGACCCAATGTTTCATCTGCCAAGCTCCAAAGACATTGAAGAATTGGTGATTAATAAAGAAGTGGTTGACGGCAATGCAGAGCCTTTATTAATTTATAGTAAACAAACGACCAAAAAATGCACGAGTAAAAAATCCAACTAGAGTGTTTAATTGCCTGGTCATTTAAGAGTTGAGAGGATGATATTTTGGTGAAATCGACCAAGTTTGAATTACCAAGTGGTACGTTGTATTCCGTTTTACCCTTAAGAGATATTGTGGTTTTTCCGCACATGATCGTACCTTTGTTTGTGGCACGAAAGAAGTCAGTATCTGCCCTTGAAAGCGTGGTGGGCAAAGATCAAAAAATACTTTTGGTGAGTCAAAAAGACCCAGGCATGGATGAACCGCAAACGCGTGATCTACATTGTGTTGGAACCATTGGAACCATTTTACAGCTTTTGAAACTTCCTGATGGCACAGTCAAGGTTTTGATTGAAGGCGGCCAGCGGGCTCGTATTCTCCGATTTGCCGGGGAGGAAACCTATTTTCAGGCATTTGCAGAATTATTGCAAGACACAGATGGAGACGTGCAACATCTACAGGCTCTTGCCCGGACTGCACTGACCCAGTTTGAGCAATATGTAAGGCTGAGTGGTAAGATTTCCCCTGACGTTTTAGCAGCTATTGCAAAAATTGATGATCCGAGCAAGTTGGTCGACAGCCTGATTGCCCACCTTAGTATTAAGCTTTCTGACAAACAAGTTGTTTTGGAAATTGAGAATGTCGCAAAGCGTTTAGAACGGGTGTGTGCCCTGATGGAAAACGAAATTTCCGTTTTGCAAACCGAGCGGCGCATTCGCAAACGTGTAAAAAGGCAAATGGAAAAGTCTCAGCGTGAATATTATCTGACTGAGCAAATGAAGGCGATTCAAAAAGAACTAGGTGAGGGTGAAGAAGGACGCAATGAAATTACCGACTATGAAGCCCGAATTAAAAAGACGAAGTTGAGTAAGGAAGCGTGTGAAAAAGCGCTCACTGAGTTGCGCAAACTTAAGTCTATGAATCCGATGTCTTCTGAAGCAACCGTGGTTCGCAACTACCTGGATTGGATCTTGGAGATTCCTTGGAAAAAAAATTCGCGGGTGCGTCATGATCTGGTAGAGGCCAAGAAGATTTTGGATCAAGATCATTATGGATTGGAAAAAGTTAAAGAACGTATCCTTGAGTTCTTGGCTGTACAAGAGCGGGTCGGTAAAATTAAGGGGCCAATTCTTTGTTTGGTGGGTCCTCCAGGGGTTGGTAAGACCTCACTGGGTAAATCGATGGCTCGGGCCACAGGGCGCAAGTTTGTGCGTGTTTCCCTTGGTGGCATGCGTGATGAAGCGGAAATCCGTGGACACCGGCGTACTTATATTGGATCAATGCCGGGTAAAGTGATTCAGGGCATGAAAAAGGCCAAATATTCGAATCCCTTGTTTATGCTTGATGAGATTGACAAGCTGGGGTCAGATTGGCGAGGTGATCCTTCATCGGCGTTGTTGGAAGTTTTAGATCCCGAGCAAAATATTAATTTCAACGATCATTACTTGGAAGTTGATTATGACTTGGCCAATGTGATGTTTATCACCACTGCCAATAGCCTTGAGATGCCACGCCCGTTGTTAGATCGTATGGAAGTCATTCGTTTGTCTGGCTACATGGAAGAGGAAAAAATTGAAATTTCTAAACGTCATTTGATTCCCAAGCAAATGGAATTACATGGGCTAAAGCATGGTGAGTTTACCATCTCGGATGACGTATTGCGTCAATTGGTTCGAAGGTACACACGTGAAGCGGGTGTGCGTAACCTAGAACGTGAGATTGCTAACCTGTGCCGTAAGGCTACTAAAGAATTGCAGATGAAAAAGCGTAAGTGTGTACGCATGACCATTAAGAATTTAGAAAAGTTTGCCGGCATTCCCCGACATCGCTATGGGCAGGCTGAGGTAAAAGATTTGGTCGGTGTGACCACTGGCCTTGCCTGGACCGAAGTGGGTGGTGAGCTTTTGACTATTGAGGCAGTCATGCTACCTGGTAAGGGAAAAATAATCATTACCGGTAAACTTGGTGACGTAATGCAAGAATCCATCCAGGCTGCTTCCAGTTATGTCCGTTCACGGTCAGCCGATTTTGGTATTGTTCCGTCAATCTTTGAAAAGCATGATATTCACGTTCATGTACCGGAAGGCGCGATTCCCAAAGACGGACCGTCGGCTGGTGTGGGGATGTTTACCACAATCGTGTCTGTGCTCACGGGAATTGCAGTGCGCAAAGACGTGGCAATGACCGGAGAGATTACCTTAAGAGGTCGCGTGCTTCCCATTGGTGGATTGAAGGAAAAACTGCTGGCTGCACACCGTGGCGGCATCAAAAAAGTTCTTATACCTGCCGAAAATGAAAAAGATCTAACGGAAATTCCCGACAATGTCAAAAAGGGTCTCAACATTATCCTGGCGCAAACGGTTGATGATGTGCTAGAGATTGCGCTCTTGAAAAAGCCCATTCCCATCGTTTGGGAGGAAGAGACTCAGGTTAAAGGTACGCGAACTATTTCCAAAAAAGCTGGCAAGCCCAAGGGTGTGACAACGCATTAGGGAGATATACTCTCATAAAATCAAAACCTCTGTTTCCTGATACTGTCAATAAGAGCGTGTCAGAAAACAGAGGTTTTGACTTCGCTTTGGTATGGATAGAGGATTGGCAAAAAAATGCCAGAAAGATAAATCAGATATGTTCACCGCCAAAAACCTCGAAAGCATACCCCATGGATTTTTAACCCGGCGCGGTGGGGTCAGCGTTGGCCCCCTCGCCTCTCTCAATTTTGCAATAACCAAAGATACTGCAAGCAACGTTCAGGAAAATCGCACGCGAGCCCTTGAACGTCTAGGTATTACTACCGCATCATCAGCTCTTACCATATGCCATCAAGTCCACAGTTGCCAGGTGGTGATGGTAGAGCGTCCTTGGATGTTTGGAGTTGAACCGGCACCCAAGGCAGACGCCCTAGTTACCACCCGCCCGAATATTATTTTAGGAATCCTCAGCGCTGACTGCGTGCCCATTTTGCTGGTAGACCAACACAATGGCGTAGTAGGAGCAGCCCACGCTGGCTGGCGCGGCCTAAAACAGGGAATCGTCCACAAAGTGATCCAAGCAATGTGCCAGCAAGGAGCCGATTTAAGTTACATTAAAGCCGCCATTGGTCCTTGCATTCACCAGGAATCCTACGAAGTCGGAGCCGAAGTACGCAACGCTTTTGTGGAACGCACAACACATGCTAAGCCTTATTTTAAGGAACAGCCAACGCCGCAAAAATATCTGTGTGATCTTCCAGGCTTAACTCTGTATTTCTTATTACAAGCCGGTATTGGTTATATAGAGAATATAAAGCAGGACACCTATACTCAAGCAGAGCTTTTCTTCAGCTGCAGGCGCGCCACTCATCGAAATGAGGCTGTTTTTGGGTGCCAACTGTCAGCGATTGCTCTTTCGAGAATTTAGTTAACCTGAGTGTAACTATTCAATCCACATCGGCCGTCATCCTGAACGCTGATTTTGCGAGCTCTGCGATGCAATCGCATAGCACGGAAAAACTTTGCGATTCAGGATCCAATTCTTTTTTGCAGATTTAAAAAAATGGGATCCTGAATCGTAAGGTTTTGCCTCCTCAAGTCTTACCAGATTTGAGTTCCAAAACCAACGTTCAGGATGACGATCCGTAGATAACACATTTTCACTAAACAGCCCTGGGTATAATGTTGCAAAACGAAAAATATACTTTACAATTGCTACAATGATAGCTAGGCACACCTATTATGACATCAAAAAGGTAGATTGAGGGACGTGTCTGTGCGATGCGCAAAGCCAATGTAGTCTTTCCCACTTGCCGTGGACCCATTAAGGAAGCTGGGAAAAATAACATTCACAAATAGACCTTGTTGTTCGGCTTGATAATATAGTTCCACTCACCGTGAAATTCCTTTCTCTCTATGTTGA
>JBDLIP010000060.1 GCA_039714795.1 Pseudomonadota bacterium
AATTTGTGAAACGCGATACGGACATGTCAGAATGTTGGTAGCTAAGTTAGTTTGAGGTGTCTATGCCACGCATGGCGCGGAATTGGGTTGCTGTTCAGTGAAAATGTGTTATCTACGGATCGTCATCCTGAACGTTGGTTTTGGAACTCAAGTCTGGTAAGACTTGAGGAGGCAAAACCTTACGATTCAGGATCCCATTTTTTTAAATCTGCAAAAAAGAATTGGATCCTGAATCGCAAAGATTTTCCAATTCGTGCGACTTACAGTCGCACGTTCGGAAAATCAGCGTTCAGGATGACGGCCGTGTTGGTTTCACTGAACAGCCCTGCAATTTGAATAAAAGGGGTTGGAAAAAGAAGTTAGTTAGTATAGAATCTAAAACAGTGTAAGCAAAAAAAATAGTTTACACCTGTCGGTTGGTCTGGTGATTCGGATCACTAGCATAATGATATAAATAAACTCAGGAGGAACTCTTATGAATAAATCAGATCTTATCACACATGTTGCACGTGAAACTGGCTTGTCAAAGGCTGCAAGTGAAAGAGCTATCAGCTCTGTATTTGAGGGCATCACATCGACACTTAGTCGCGGTAACGATGCTCGCTTTATCGGTTTTGGTACGTTTTCAGTAACTGCAAGAAAAGCTCGCATGGGTCGTAATCCGCGCACTGGTGCTCAGATTCGCATTCCTGCTTCAAACCAGGCACGCTTCCGTGCAGGTAAAGAGCTCAAAGAAGCTGTTAACTAGACTTTTCTTTCAGTTTTTTTCAATGATCCTAAGGTCTTTGCGTAAGTAGCGTATCGGTCTTGGGATTTTTTTGTTTATACCGAAGTGCAATCAAAACCTCTGTTTCCTGATACGCTCGAAGTGCTCATTTACCCTTGTAAACTATGCGCTTCTCGCTATCATTAAACTCAACATTTTGATTCTAGCTAAGGGTGTAGAGGGAAATAATTTATGAGCGGTAAAAAAACAATTAAGTACAGACATCAAATGAAATTGTGTTTTACCAAATTAGCGACGGCAAAATTTCTATTGAAGTTAGATTTGAAAATGAAAATATTTGGTTATACCCGTACCGGGCATAAATTGCGCTTTTAGATAGAGGTCTTCTACATCACCTGTGCCTTGCTTTGCTAGCCCCAAATGGCAGGCGATCGATCAACAACGTCCAAGTTGCGATAAAACAAAACACGCCCAAGAAATAAGCCGGAACCATAGTATTTCCAGTTTTCTCAATCAGGTGAATCAACACAATTGGGGCTGACCCACCACCAGCAGCCATACCAATGGAAAAACCCATGGAGGCACCACTGTAACGATATTTGGCAGGAAAAAGTTTCACCAGGACGTAGTGCTGTGGACCAGCAATTCCAGCAGTTAGTATCCCCAAGATTAATTGTCCCACCAAAATAGCAGGTAATGAACTCGATTGTAGCAGCAAGAAACAGGGCACTACTGAAAAGAGTCCAACAAATCCCCCATAAGCAAAGTACTTTTCATTCCCCATTTTTTCTGCAACATGCCCAAGGATAGGGGAACCAACCATAAAAGCCAGCAGCCCTAATAGATTCAACTGCATGGCTTGGGCAATCGGTATGTCACCATACCGAGACAAATAGGTAATCATAAAGCCAAACAATGTGTACGAAAATACCCCATTGCACAAACCCAACATGATGGCTTTAGTAAATTCAAGACCACAAAATTGCACCACATCAAATGGGGATTGCAGAAAATCCTCTTCCTTCTCAAGCGCCTTAAAAACCGGAGTTTCCGTTAGGCGTCGACGCACATAAAATCCAATAACACTTACAAATGCACCACAAACGAAGGGAATACGCCACATCCATTCAACATCCCCGTGCCCAGTGATCACCGACCCAAAAGCCGTTGCCGTAATGGCACCAATCACGCACGAACCTGTAATGGCTCCACTGGCAAAGCCAGGATAATTTCTGCCCATGTGCTCAATGGCAAAAATGCCAGCACCATTGTATTCTCCGCCGGTGCACAGCCCCTGTAGCAAACGACAACAAATCAAAATGATGGGAGCCAGTACCCCCAAGGTTGCATACCCCGGCAACAAACCAATGACCAAAGTAGGAACACCCATCAACACGATGGAAAGCGTTAATGCTTTTTGTCGGCCGAATTTATCACCAATGTAACCAAAAACCATAGCGCCAAAAGGTCGCATCAAAAACCCAGTACCAAAGGCCCCCCAACTGGCCAGCAAAGAGATAACCTCGTTATCGGAAGGAAAATAGAGTCTAGCAATAACGGTGGCAAACACACCGTACAAAGTAAAATCATAAAACTCGAGTGCGTTTCCTAGCACGCTTGCAAAAAGAATTCGTTTCTTGTTCATCTATAGCCTCCTTAAGTTTAGCTCACCGTAGCAATACACCATGTGATAATAAGATGCAAGCTATATAATTATGATGTTTATAATAAGCATTATGCACGAAGAGCGGGATTTATAGGGGTTTGGAAATATGAGCTCAGGATTTTTCTAATCTGTCGTGATGACACAGGAAACCCAATCCATGCTCGGAGGTAAAACTACCTAGAACAAAGGATCAAAGGTCTTATCAACGTGCCACTAAAATGCAGAGCATAATGCATCCCACAGAATCCGTTATAACGAGCCTTGTTCTTAAAGGGATTATGGCAATAAATGAAAGGTCCTAGTTACAATTTCCGGGAATCGAGGTTAACAATATACATATAGGGATGGCAGGTTGTGTTTTCAATACATATTGTCAATAACCGTGATTTTTCGGAGTTTTTAATGCACTACGAAGAACAATATGGAAGTTCCGAACAACTCAGCATCATAGAAACAGAATTTAACCAACTCATTTCTCCAAAAAGTGGTCTCTTTTGCGTGCTGTTTTTGAAGAGGTTATGTCCTATTTAGTGGTGCAGTTTTGCATGCTGATTTACGCTGCAAGCCGATAAATAAAAGCAGCGTACAACATTAGAAATATTGCACCTGAGGTTATTGAAAATCTGCGGCTCAGTTGTGATTTGATGATGAACAGCAAGGAGCACAGGGCAAAGAAAATGACGCCGATGTTTTCCAGATAAATGGGAGCTTGGGTAGGTAAAATCAAGAACATTAGCCCTGGAATTAATGTGATGTTAAAGACGTTGCTGCCTATGATGTTGGCAATCACGAACTCTTCCGACATGCGCCTGGCTGATAGCAACAGAACCACCAACTCGGGAAGGCTGGTGCCGACGGCAACGGCTGTCAAGCCGATAGTGCTTTCGGGGATGTTAAAGATGCGGGCAAGAGAGGTGCCACTATAGATGATGAGCTCAGATCCTGCGTATAAAACTACTGCGCCAGCTAAGGAAAAAGCCAGGAGTTTAAGTGCAATAGGGCCAGAAAATTCGCGCACTGTATTTTTATGGGATGTACCGTTGTGCTCGGTAATGTAGGAGAAGCCAATGTAGCCGCAGTAAAATAGAAGAAGGAGGGCGCCGGCTAGAAAACTGTAGAGACCATAAAAAATTACCAGGAAAAACGCCAAAGAGGATAATACAAAAGCGATCATATCGGTACGGGACATCAGACTGCGTGAATGATTGGGCTTTAAGAATAGCAAGCATCCCAGCCCGTAAACCAACAAGATATTGGCAATGTTACTGCCGGCTAGATTGCCCAAAGCAAGAGCTGTATGATCGCTGAAATGTGCGCCCAGTGAGACAAAAATTTCAGGTGACGAGGTGGCAATGCTCATCAATGTAATTCCGGAAAATGCTTCTGAAACATCAAGAGCGCGGGAAAAGAGCTTGCAGGCTTTAATCAGAATTTCTGCTCCCAGCATCAAGAGCGCACTGGCTGCTAGAAGGCCAAGAAGGGGATAAAGTATGTCTGCCATGAATGTCGTGGGTGCCTTGCTCTTGTTCTGATCGTATTTATGTACCATTTTCCAGGAAAAAGATTAAGGGGAGGTTGCAAGCTCAATAGTTGCAATTTTTTTTGTGTACTGAAGCTGAATCAAACTGTTGATTTTCTAGTATACTCGCCCCGGTCACGTGCGACACGAAGTCGCTGAATCGACTGTTTCTCGGGGGCAACCCTGGTAGAACTTAATCTTTTTTGGACAAATCCAATTTCTGTGCTAGAATTTGTCCAGATAACTAAAAGAGCTAGAGCATACCTGTTGCATGATTCACCGAACCTTGGGCCAAAAGCTCGTAGACTTATTTGGTAAATTCCCAATTGTTAGCGTTCTTGGGCCTAGGCAATCTGGAAAGACAACTCTGGTTCAAAAAACGTTTCCTGATCTTGCCTATGTTAATATGGAAGATCCCGTCCAACGAGAAAATGCCGCCATAGATCCCAGGAGTTTTTTAGAGCGTTATTCAGACGGCCTCATTATTGATGAAGCCCAAAAAGTGCCAGAGTTATTTTCTTATTTGCAACTCTATGCAGATCAAAAAGACAGACCCGGACTTTATATTCTTACAGGCTCTCAGCAGTTTTTGTTAAATGAAAAAATCTCACAAAGTCTAGCCGGGCGTGTTGCCATTACCACTTTGCTTCCTCTCACCTATAGGGAACTAATACGAGAGAATTTGCAAATTGTTGATGTCCATTCACTCATTTTTCAAGGATTTTATCCACGTATCTACCGTTATAACATTGAGCCCAAAGATTTTTATCCTGGATACTTACAAACTTACGTGGAACGAGATGTACGCCAAATTAAAAACATTACCAACCTTACTTTGTTTCAAAAGTTCATCAAACTGTGTGCTGGACGTGTTGGGCAACTTCTCAATATATCTTCTTTGGCCAATGACTGTGGTGTTTCCCAATTTACCGCCAAACAGTGGTTGTCGCTCTTGGAAATGAGCTTTATTGTTTATCTACAACAGCCATACTATAGAAATTTTGGCAAACGCTTGGTCAAAGCCCCTAAACTCTATTTTTACGACACTGGCCTGGCCTGCTATCTCTTGAATATAGCGTCTTCTCAGCAACTTCAGGATCATTATGCCAAGGGATCTTTGTTTGAAAACTTGATTGTCAACGAGCTACAAAAACAATTTTTTAATCGCGGACTGCAACCTTTGCTTTATTTTTGGCGCGATAAAGTGGGACATGAAATTGATATAATTGTCGAAGGATCGAACGATCAGCTGATCCCCATTGAAATCAAATCTGGCAAAACTATTAATAAAGATTTTTTCAAAAACCTAGAGTACTGGAAAACCTTCACAAAACAAGCAGGAAAAGCTTATCTTGTTTATGGTGGCGCTGAGGATATGGTGCGCAAATCAACTACTATTCTCAGTTGGCAGAACTTCCATATTAATCAGATTTTAAATGCTTAGCAACAAATTATACCTAAGGAACAGGGCTGTTCAGTGAAAATGTGTTATCTACGGGCTTCACGGAATAGCCCTGTCAACTTGCACTAGTGTCTGGTATTATTAAAAAAAGGACTATCAAGAGAAAAGGCTGGAATTGAGACATCAATCCACTCATCATATTCCGTGAGCATTTTGTAGCTGCCTTGCACGATGGCTGAAGGGGATTTTAATGGAACGCCACTGGTATATTCAAAGGCATCGCCTGGATCGAGAGTTGGTTGTTGTCCTACAACTCCTCTCCCTTTGATTTTTTGGCTTTGTCCAAGATTGTCGGTGATTTTCCAAATTCTAGATTTTAACTGCACGGCGATTTTGCTGTTGTTTTCAATACGCACATTATATGCCCACACAAAGATATTATCATCTGGAGAGGATTGGTCTGCCAAGAACAAAGGCTCGACAATCACCCGAATAGAATTGGTTGTTGCAGAATACATATACACATTTGCCACTCGTGAACTATTGAACTATGCTAGTACAATAAGAGCTATTTTGGAAGGAAAATTAGTAATGGCAACTGAGACAGTTTCGACAGCTCAGTGTAGTTGTTCGATGGGAGACACTCATTCAAACTTTACTGTTTCGCCAGATAAACGTGTTGAAGGTGAATCAAAGCCAGCTGCTAACATTATGGACAATAAACTGGGGGTCAATTTCCCAGTTCTAGTTGGAACATTTGGCAAGTGTAAGAGTTTGTTGTTTCCTGACACAGCTAAGGCAACTGCTGAAAAAAATGGCGTCCTTGATCCACAGGACTGCCAACCTATTTTTGCGGCTCCATGGATGCCGGGTGCAATGACGGTTCATATCGGGGGAGCTCCGGCTTTGAGCAGCACTTCTGTTTTGATGTGCACGTTTGCCGGGTCAATCTCTGTTTCCTATCCAGGAGAGACAACGTTTATGGTGCCTTAGCAGGTAGAGCTCGCGCGACGTAAAACTGCACGAATTGGAAAATCTTCACGATTTAGGATCCATCGCTTTTCAAAATTTCAACTACTACTCAACATCAACCAACTCAACGTCAAAAATCAAAGTGGCATTGGCTGGAATAGCAGCTCCTGCACCACGTGCGCCATATCCTAACTCAGGAGGAATAGTCAGTTTGCGTTTGCCGCCGATTTTCATAGTTGCAAGCCCTTCATCCCAGCCTTTAATGACTTCTCCTGCTCCAAGGGTAAAGCGAAAGGGTTTCCCGCGATCATGTGAGCTGTCAAATTTTTTCCCGTTTTCTAGAGTCCCTGTGTAGTGCACGACAACGGTTTGACCTTCTTCAGGAGTTATGCCACCTCCAACGGTAATATCTTCAATAATCAATCCTGAGGGCATTTGTACTTTTCCTTGTGCAGATTTTTGTGTGGGTGTCGGCTCTTCTTTTGCCTGGGGGGCAGACATTGAAATGACTGCTGTAAGACAAGAAAATCCAAGGGTTTTGAGTAGTGCGTTGTTCATTTTTTAATCTCCTTAAAAGCTTTAAGATACTCACAATCTGGCAAAATATAGGCTATCTGTCCACAAATTTTTTCAAAACAACTCTAGACATGTTCACTTCATTGGTCCAGAATAAGGGTAGTCTAAGGGTCTATATAAACATCTCAAGGGGAGGGTCCACGATCATGTCACACATTTCAATTGGTGATTTTTTTGACACTTTTAGTAACTGGGAAGTTGTTGTCTCAAAAGGCAACACGTGTTACGCAGCTCACGTTGAGCCAGAAGGTGAAGCAAAAGACGCGATAGAATCAAGCTTGTCAGATTAATCATGTATGATCCTCAATCGGGTCTCTCTTCGAGTCTACCGTTGTGGCTCGGGTGGATGATGGCACAGGCTCCTCTATCTCAGACAATGTTTGCTCCTGGGTTCGGCAAAGATCTTCCCCAAGTTGACGATTTGCCAAAGCTTTGGCAAAAAATGCAACAGGACATGCAAGGCCAATTCAAACACTTTGCTAGGGGGTTACATACCTATCAACAAGCCCCGCATGACAGTGCGCGTAATCTTCCTCCGGTTGTGTGGCAACAAGGGGCCACCAAGCTTTATGATTATGGTAAGTCTGCCAATAAAGCAGGCCCTGCAATGCTTGTGGTTCCATCCCATGTCAATCGCAGTTATATTCTCGATCTTAAAGAAGATCTCAGTGTCTTAAGGTATTGGGCAGAACAAGGTTTTCGCCCTTTTTTGGTGGATTGGGGAGATCTTAGTGATTATGAGCGTGATTACTCATTGGATGATTATTTTCAAAATCGTTTGGAGCCGATGCTGCATTTTGTGCAAGAAATTTCCAAGCAACCTATAAACGTAGTTGGATATTGCATGGGTGGGATGCTAGCTACCGCTTTGGCTTTGCGGCACCCAGAAATTGCGAGTCTTGTTTTGATGGCAACGCCTTGGGACTTCCATGTCGGTCGAGAATGGCTGCCGGTGGTGATGCAACAAAGTTCTTGCTTTCTTGAAAGCTTGATCGATGTTTATCAAGAACTTCCTGTTGAGGTAATTCAGATGCTCTTTGCATCTTTAAACCCACCAGGTGTGATGAAAAAATTTGCCGAATTGGGTCAAGATTTTCAAAACACGGCTTTTGTCCAAAATTTTGTTGAAGTTGAAGATTGGCTAAATGATTGCGTGCCACTGGCACCAAAAGTTGCAAAAGATTGCTTGTTGGGTTGGTACCGCGATAATTTACCCCATCGAAATCAGTGGAAAATACAAGGACAATCTGTAATTGCCAGCGAAATCAAGATTCCAACCTTTGGTGTCGTTCCAAAGAAAGATACGATCGTCTCACCTGACTCAAGTCGAGCTTTGTTAGGCAAATTGCCGCACGTTCAATCTATAGAGCCTCCTTTGGGGCATATTGGACTTGTGACAAGTAAATCTGCGCCTGAGCTTGTTTGGGAACCGATTGCTCAGTTTTTAAAAACAACAAACCCAAGTTAAAGAAAACCAACTAGAAAAAAGAAGAAAGAGGAGGAGAAAAATTATGAGTCGTATCGCATTAGTTACCGGAGGAACTAGAGGAATTGGCGCAGCTATTGCAAGGGCCCTCAAACAACAAGGACATCGCGTGGCTGTGACCTATCACGGCAATGATGAAGCTGCTAAAAAGTTCTCACAAGAAAACGGGATTACCACATACAAATGGGATGTAAGCGACTATGAAGCGTGCTCCCAGGGTATGCAAAATGTAAAATCTGACTTAGGTGATCCAGAGATTCTGGTAAATAATGCTGGCATCACTCGTGATGGTATGTTTCACAAAATGACTTACGAACAATGGCAAGCGGTCATTATGACCAACCTAACTTCGTGTTTTAACATGAGTCACTGTGTCATTAATGCAATGCGCGATAATGGATTTGGTCGTATTATAAACATCAGCTCGATTAACGGGCAAAAGGGACAAATGGGGCAAACCAATTACTCGGCGGCTAAGGCAGGTGTTATTGGTTTTACCAAGGCATTAGCTCAAGAAAATGCTCGCAAAGGAATTACTGTTAATGCGGTTGCCCCGGGTTATATCGGAACCGAAATGGTTATGGCAATTCCAGAAAAGGTCCGAGAGTCAATTGTTGCACAAATTCCCGTAGGGCGTTTGGGAACTCCTGAAGAGATTGCCCAAGTGGTAACGTTCTTGGGATCTGATGCTGCTGGGTTTATTACCGGTGCAACGATGTCAGCTAATGGCGGTCAGTATATGGCGTGCTGATGTCAGATGTCAGAAACCAACGTCCTTCGTTACCGTAATCTGATTTTGTCCAACGTTCACTGTGTGCCCATGGTAGTGGGTATACTGCTTTATCCGGTCGTAATTGATAGGAGGACTGGCATCTTCTTTTTGAAATTATCGTAATTACTATCAAAATATCTAATGTTATCTTTTTCTTTAACGAATTGGGGAGTTATCTGCGAAAAGGTATCTTTGGGTGAGTCAAAAATTTGCCACTTAATGTATTATTTTTAAATACTTAGGTTAATTATGTGAATTCACCTTAAGGGCCCTTTTCGCTGATAACACCCCAATTGTTAACATAATTATTTTACAATAAAATATATAATATAATAATATTGGTGTTATTAATAGATAATGAGGAGTGTATGATTATGAAAAAATCAGTTGATAGTTTGTGGTATTTTATAGTGTTTGTGGCTTTTGCTACTCCTAATCTTAACCAGAAAGTTGCTGCTACTGACATAGTAGAAGTACCCGTTATGGTATCAGTGGCTAATTCAAATAAAAATTTTACTGAATTTAATGGCAAAAGGGCTAAGGTAAATTTAACTGTTCAAAACAGGTGGGACCAATAGCTTGTTGCAAGAAGTGTTTTGGTACACAATACCTAACAACAGAGACAAAATAGTACAGGCTTTAGGTATTAAACCAGAAATATTTGACCCAGAAGTGAAAGCATCACAATTGATATCCCCTGCTACGTATGTTATGTATAAGTTAAAATTTGTGAACTTCTTTCTCTCAGGAGACGACGTTAATGTTAGCTCTATTAAGTATGGTCACGATTATTTCAATAGGTATACAGCCACGGAATTAGGAATTTTGCCAGGTAAGGATGGTAGCAGTCCTAGAAACACTTTAGGGCTCAGCTTAAAAATAGAACTTGCTTTTTAACCTGAATTCCCGGAAAATTATACCCGTCCCGGGCATGAATGGCGCTTTTCATTAGCAAAAATTTGACTGCTGTGCCGCCCGGGGGCGCCCTCTTTTTCCTGAAAGAATTGTTTCCTTGCAAAGATCAAACAAAGTGTTACCGTAGCGCCTTTCTCCATCCGTTAGTAATGAAAGATCGTCTGTTTTTTCGATAACTTCTATAAGCTTCCCCAAAGTGTATTGAAATAATTCTTCGTCTTTCTTGCCGCACTTCATTTCCCATATGAAACGAGAAGAGCGCTCTATCAGAACTACCGTCCATCCTTCACTTTCATGAGCTGGTTTATTAGAATATACTTTCGTGTATAACTCGTCTCCTTCTATTTCTTGTTTGATAAAATCATTGAGCAGAGAGTATAGGTATAATTCTTGTTTAACTTGGGCAAATTTTTTTTCCCAATTT
>JBDLIP010000061.1 GCA_039714795.1 Pseudomonadota bacterium
CTAGTTTTTTTATCCGTAAAGGGAAATGGTACGACGACAATGTCATATTGGTCAAAGATCACTGTATGCCTCATTATCTAGATCAGAACCCCACTCACCTAGAGTTTCTTCGAGTGCATGGGCAAGTTCAAGATCAAGGGGAATGATTTTTTTCAATACCACTTGATCATCAATAATTTCAAATCCTACACGATCTCCGCGATGAAGGGACAAAAAATCCCTAACATCCTGAGGGATTGTTGTTTGATATTTTTGAGTTAGTTTCGAATAGAGCATTTACCTTAACCTTTGGTATTACCGTAATACCGTATTGTACCCTGTTTTCATAAGCTCTGTCAATTAAGACTTTATTTCATCCAGGGTTGTTCAGTGAAAATGTGCTATACCGAAGTGAAATCAAAACCTCAGTTTCCTTACACTCAGGTTAACATAAATCTCTACAAGAGATCTTAACTTCGTGTTAACCCGTTTTTGGCAACCTGGGGCATAATTTGCATGAAAAAGCTTAGGGCATGCACAAAATACAATGGGTTGTGAAGGATTTACGTATGAAGAAAGCTACACAAAGGCAAAAAACTCTTATACGTAAGCTCAGTCACCTGCATTTGTGGTTGCTGTTGTGCATTTTTTTAATTCACAATGTTTATGCTTCAGAAAAGCAGGATGCTAGCCCAGAGCCGTCACTGAAGCTATCTCTACCTTTACCTGATAAGCAGCACACCTCAGGGATGCAAAGATCAAAAAGTCAATCCGATCGTCCTAAGTCAGACTTTGATCAACTCAGAAAAAATCAACCGAACACTTCAGAAGAAGCTGTGCCAAATCCTTTCCCAGTTGAAGTTTTGGAAGATCTTTTCCAAGAAAAGAAATTTATCACTTTAACTTTAGAAAGATCTAAAAATCATAAGATTATTAAGGATTTTTTATCAAAAGACACTCTATTGTTGGATGTTTGCGGAGAAGAATTCAAGAGTTTCCATCTGAAAAACAAACTTTCTGCCAAGGACTATTATTATTTCTTTTTGTCCTATTTTGACCAATCGAAGGAAGAGCGTCTGTTTGAGTTTGATGGTCATGCCATCGAATTTACAAAAATAGGTTCTGAGCTTTACAGCAAATTTGCTGAAAAAGTTATTGGATCTGAACAAGAAGAGCGCACGATTGATCTTGATCGAAGAGTTGCTGATTGGCTTGTCTATGAGATGGCTCTCTACATATCTCGTTTTTTAAAAGATCAATTGGCTTGCTCATTGCAATTTCCAGAAATCCGAAAGAACCCAGGGGGTATTTTTTTGCCGCCTCCCTCACTATTTGATTCTATCTTACAACTTTGTCGCCAACCACAATTTTTGGAAAATGAATTTTCAATTGCATTGGAAAAGAATCAATACGGTAGAGCATTACAATTGCAAAAATACTTGATAAACAAAGAAGAATATAATCAATTAAATGATAGTTCAACAGAAAGTAGTTCAGAACAGATACGTTTGGGCAGTCGTCATACTCCCTTGCAACGAGCCCGGCAGGAACTGGAAGCCCAAGTTGAAGACAGCACTTTATCTTCAAAGCAAGAAACTGAATTGCGCGATCAAATCGCTCAAGAAGGGTTACGGCAGTTTGAGATTTCTAGTCAATTAGAGTTACCCCCATGGCTGCAACACACGCGGGAGCAATTACAGCAACGAATTCTGGTCCATGCAGAAATGATCAAAACCAGTTTGAAAGCCGCTCATTTTTACGAAAAGAAAAATAACCTGGACAAGCTTTTACTCCATTGCTCTAATATTATTAAATTTTTAGAAATATTAGACAATAAAGAAAAGTTGATAATTTTTGATGAATTATTTCGTTTTTTTGAAAAGAGGCGGAACCACAATGATGCCTATTTAAAAATGCAACAGAGTGTTTTAAGTCAGTTTGCTCTTCTGACAGCAGATCAATTCTCAAGTAAAAATTGTCAAACCCTTGCTCAAGCAAGTTATCATATAGCTATGAGAGAACAAGATTTGGAATTTCTCAAGCAGGCCATCTTTTATGTGCAGAAATGGCAACAATCTCTCCAGTTAATAACTTATATTCCTCTGGCAGAAATGCACGGCTTAGCTTATCAATTAAGCCAGAGCGATGAAAAAAAGCAATATTTTCTACAACAAGTTATGTATCATCTAGATGCTTTACTAAATTCTAAACAAGAAAAAGGCATTTATGCAGATGCGATGAGTGTTGTTGTGCCTATGGGTGAGTACATTCACAGTATCTTCCTTGAGAAACTATATAGGAAATTTTCTGATCATGAAGAGATGTGCGAATTATTCCCTATCTACTATAAAAGTGAATGCAGAATTATGGCCCGGGGTTGTTTGCAACGTGCTCTGATTCTCGAGGGCCTGCAACTGAAACAAGAACTACTGAATCGTTGTATTGAATGTTGTAATGTACTCTTTAACCGACAAGAAGCGGGCCAACAAGCTGAAAATCGAGAAAGCTTTAAGGACCTAGAAAACACATTTATCGATGCCCATACAGAATTGGTATTGCTGGGCATGGAGACTGGTACAGGTATGCGCTCTTTAAAGAGCGCTCTTGAAAAAATAGAAAAACAATTTAAGGCTGAGGATGCAGGAAATATTATTGCTCTCCATAAAAAATATGTCGCGCTTTCAGGGCTGCAATGGGAGGCAACTGTTGAAGATAGTTCCGTAAAAGAAGAAATATATCAGAAGATAGATAGGGTATATAAGGAACTTATCATCGCTGACTGGGGAAATATTGATAGTAACGTTATAGAATTTTGTTCGGCATATGTGGCAGGTAAATTGGGGCACTACGCGCAAAAACATTCCCAGGCTGTCGAATTTTTTGTAAAAAGCTGCCAGCACTATGAAAAAGCAATAAAAGATACAGATAATCCAGATGTTTATGATAAAAGAGCCAGAGCCTACTCGTATTATTGGCTAGCATGCCTGACTGAGGATAGTAAATATTTTGAAAAAACAGCTAATTATTTCCGGGAATACCTTCCAGAATCTAAAACAATAGCTAAAGAATTTGCAAAAAAGTCTGAACAGGAAAAGGTTCAGTACATTTTAGACTACATGCGATTAGAAGAAACTCAGATATCCTTGAGTATTAGAGGAAAAAAATTAGATCAAATACAACAATGCATTAAGGTTATGGTTCGTTTATGTGGGAAATCTCAAAAGATTTTAACTGACTTCGTGCCATTTTACTCACTTTCTGCAAACAAACTTAAATGGACGATACCGGAAGATGGAATGGCTGATGTTAATAAAATTGAATACTGTAAACTACTTTTCAATTACTGCCTAACCTATGGCAATGTCCTCGTGCCAGAGGATCGGTGGAACAGTCAAATCTGGAGCTACCTGCAGGAAGAAGAGCAGATTGAGCAGTTACATAATGCCAATGTCATGCTGCCATTCTTCTTGCGCCAACCTTTTGAAAATGATGCAAAGCCACAAGATGTAGTCTGGGAGCTTTATCTTCGCCAAATTTTTGATGCCTATCAAGGGAAGCTGTTTTGCTATCACAAACTACAGGAAATGTCTAAGCTTGGAAACACTGATTCAGCAGAAAAAATGATTCAAGATTTCTATGTGAAAATGGAAGCAGTAAAAAATGGTTTATCGCCAAAATATACAAAAGTATTAAACGATTATTGTTACAAAATTAGTAATTACGATCTATCCCCATTAAAGATGCGTTTGGATTTTTTTAATGTTTACCTTAATGGGATTGATTGTTATTTTACAAATGAATTATTTTATGATGAACCACTTGACGACGAACCAGATGTTGATGAGAGGCAAAGTACACAGAGTGCGGAAGGGAATATGCAAGAAATTCTGGAAAAACAGCGTAATACATGGTTGTCCAGAGAAGCCACAACCGGAGATAACGTCGCTCGTAAAATGCAAGCCTTGATGTTTTGGAGATTTTATGATGAGAAGCTAACGCCAGATTGTTTTGCAGAAAATTTGAGGCTCATATGGGAACAGCTTAAACCGTACTTTGGTAAAACCTCAGCTGAGGTACAGATTACCGATCAATACGTACAGATTTTACAGGCGACTTTGAACCTTTTTTTGCAAGAAGAGACCGTCAAAGACAATTTGGTATTCTTTGAAATACTAGATCTAATTATTGAAAAGGTAACCGATAATTATTGGGTATATCCAGATGCTGACCTTTCAAAAACCGCGGAAGAGTTTGCAAAGAAGTGGAAAACTCTCCACATTGCAGATCCTTTTTATCAAGAAAATATGGAGATCGCATTTGCTTTGTTTCTCGAATATAGCATGAAGTTTTACGTTGCATACTTAAAAGCCAAACAAAAATTTGACTATGACTCTGCAATATTGTTGTCACGCTTTGTTCGCGCTAGTGAATTACTACATCATGCAGCAGAAAAGAGTAATTCCAGGGGTATTTTCCAAACACTTGTAAAGCAAAAATTTATTCCCAGCTATATTCG
The DNA here is from genome assembly GCA_039714795.1 of Pseudomonadota bacterium. Lineage (NCBI taxonomy): Bacteria > Pseudomonadati > Pseudomonadota > Pseudomonadota bacterium. The sequence continues at coordinate 4,496 of JBDLIP010000061.1, forward strand.
CCATGAGTTATGTTGTCTGGAAAATCGATATATTACAAGTAAAGAAGATAAATTAAAACTAAATTTTTCTAATAAAAAAAATAAATCACCAACAAAGATGAGCGCAATTCCTGTCATTTTTCAGTCAGATACTGAAAAGACTATTGAATTGGTTCTTGACAATATTACTGCAAGCATTTGCAATCCCGCGAGTCAAACGACGGGTGATAAGTTGACCCAATATATACAATTTTTCAACAACCACCTTAGACAAAACGCAGATTTAGGAAATGCACGTATTCAGTTCCTGTCGGTTGCTTGTATAGGATTAACAGCCAGTCAGCAGAGAGAACCTCATGATCGGATCGCTAGACAATTGCTACAACTTGCAGACTTGGCCTATCAAATTGCTTTGAAAGAATCGCAGTCCTCCCTTTCTCCTTCGGAGAAACTGACGTTAGAGGAGGATACAGGAGGTAAGCAGATTATTTTAAATGCAAATCATAGAGAAAATCTTATCAAACAGTATCGATTAATCCGTTGCACAAACCCAAAGCTTTATTTTGCCCCGAGCAACGACATTTTTCAGTTGTTTCTCAACGATGGTTTGCAAATTTATGCGTCACTGCTGCTACCAGTTGCCGGCAAGACACCCAAGCTGCCCAAGTCGGTGGATATACTGCCAAAATTTGCTCAGGTCTTTATACAAAATCAGGGGCAGATTTCAGATCAGACCCGGGAACTGCTTGCGAAAGTTGCACTTATAAAGTCGATAAAACCACTGCAACAAAGGTGTCTCAACCAATTGCTTGAGCATGAGTCTTAAATATCTATGGCTAACACTGTTGCCTATGCTAAAGCTGACCTCAAATGCACGCTTGTATGTATGCTGTTGTGTGTTTTTGCCTTATGTAGTGTTTATGCCACGGATACACCAAGTTTTAAACCAGCAAGGCTAAAAAGATCCATTTCACAGGATAGAACAACGCGAAATATTGATTCCAAAGGAGGGGTCAATTCTCTGGTTTCTCCTCGGCATCGTCGCAGATCTGGGGGTACCAATATAGTATTTAAGAAGAAAAAAAAGGAAAGACCTTTGGATACAAAGGTAGTCATTAGAAAACCATCCAAGAAACCTCCTTCCAGAAGCCGAAGATTCACATTCAGCGTTATAAAATCAGACCTGGCTGAAGTTAGAAAAAAGCGAGCAAACACTTTGGAAGCAGCTGTGCCTAATCCTTTCCCAGTTGAGGTTTTGGAAGAGCTTTTCCAAGAAAGGAAGTTTATCGCTTTAACTTTAGAAAGATATAAAAATCATAAGATTATCAAGGATTTTTTATCAAAAGACACGCTATTACTGGATATTTGCGGAGAAGAATTTAAAAATTTCCATCTAGGAAACAAATTTTCTGCCAAGGACTATTATTATTTCTTTTTGTCCTACTTTGATCAACCGAAGGAAGAGCGTCTGCTTGAGTTTGATGGTTGTGCAGGCAAATTTACAAAGGTAGGGGCTGAGCTTTATAAGGCCTATGCTGCAAAACTTGCTGATTTTGAACAAGAAGAAACTACGATTGACCTAGATTGCAGAGTTGCTGATTGGCTTGTCTATGAGATGGCTCTGCATATATCGTGTTTTTTAAAAGATCAGTTGGCTTGCTCTGTACAATTGCCAGAAGGTCGCAATAATCCAGAGGGGCTTTTTCTGCCGCCTGCCTCCTTATTTGATTCTGTCCGACAATTTTGTCACCAACCACAATTTTTGGAAAATGAGTTTTCAAGGGCACTGGAAAAGAGGCAATATGGCAGGGCATTACAATTGCAGGAATACTTGACGAGCAAGGCAGAATACAACCAAGAAACAGACACAGTCATACTTCCTCCCTTACAAAGAGCACAACAAAAACTGGATAGCCAAGTTGCAAGCGGTACATTATCTCCAAAACAAGAGGGTGCACTGCGGGATAAAATAGCAGCAGAAGCGATCCGGCAGTTTAAAAATTACAATCAATTAGCGCTGCCCCTGTGGCTGCAACACACGAAAGGGCAGCTGCAGCACTGGGTTTTGCTTCGTGAAGGAAATATCAAAGCCGGTTTGCAAGCTGCTCATCGCTATAGGAAAGAGAATAACCTCAGCAATGTTTGGTCCCATTGCGCTAAAGTTATAGGATTTTTAGAAACTATAGACGATAAAGAAAAATTTATACTTCTTCAGGAATTATTACCTTTCTTTAAACAAAACAGCAAGGAGAGCGAGTACTTAAGGTTACAGCAGATCGTTTTGCATCAGGTTGCCTTTTTTACTGCCGATAAATTTTCCAAGCAAAACTGCCACATACTTAGTCAAGCTATTTATCATCTGGTGGAGCGAGAACAAAGCTTGGATTTGCTCAAGCAGGGTATCTTTTATGAGCAACGCTACCAGATGTCTGGCAAGAGAAAATCTCACCTTTGCCTGGCCAAAATGCACGGCTTAGCCTATCAATTAAGTCAGAATAGTGAAGAAAAGCAATATTTTCTACAGCAAACTATGCACCATGTGAATGCCTTGTTTACTCTGGAAGGTGAGCAAAACAACGGCTTTTGGGTGGAGGTTATGGAAATCGTTGTCCCTCTGGGTGAATATGTTTACAGCATATTTCTAGAAAAATTACATACGCTGTTTCCTGCCAGCGAAGCTATGCGCGAGATCTTGCCCAATTATGATGCAAGCGAGGGCATAATTACAGCGCGGGGCTGTTTGCAACGTGCTTTGCTTCTCAAAGAACCTGCTTTGAAAAAGCGGTTATTGGAGCTTTGTATTTCCTGCTGTAATCAATTGTCCACTTTAGAAAACTTTAAGGATCTAGAATATACCTTTGTCGATGCCCATACAGAATTGGCGCTGCTTGAAATTGATTCTGGCAGGGGCGTAAAATCTCTCAATACAGCCATTAAAAGCATGGAAAATCAAAGTGGAAAACATAACAGTCTTGTCTTTTATAAAAAATATGTCACTCTTTTGTCCTTGCAATGGGAAGTAGCGCAGACCGGGATAGATGATCACCAGGCTGGCGCTTTCATAGAAGAAGCATATAAAAAAATAAGCCATGTCTATGATACACTCCCCCAAATACAGTTGCTCGATAGCAATAATAGCTCTAGAGAATTTTGTCTTGCATATGTGGCAGAAAAATTGGGGCACCATACTCAAGAACGTTCTAAAGCGGCCGGATTTTTTCTCAAAAGCTGCCAGCATTACGAAAATGCCATAGATAATATGTATTCTGCTCCAAGTATTTATGAAGAAAGAAGTAGGGCTTACTCGTATTATTGGTTGGCACGCTTGGATAAAAACCAAGAATTTTTTAAGAAAGCAATTAAGTATTTTAAAGGTTATCTTACAAATTACAAAATAGAGGAGCTTAAAATAAAGTCCGAACAAGAAAAAATTCAGTGCCTTTTAGATTGTATGCGATTAGAAGAGGCCCAGCTATCCTGGATGGTTGCAGCAGAAAAAGTAGATTCACGCAGGTTAGTGCAAATACAAAATTACCGCAACGCTATTATACTTTTGTATGAAGAGAATAAAAAATTCTTGGCTGCTCTTGTGCCATTTTACTCAAACATCGCGCATCAATTTAAAAAAGGAATGATAACAAGTCTATGGCAAGATGTAAATAAAATTGAAGATTACAAGCTGCTTCTTTATTACTGCCTTAAGTATAGCAGCATGATTATTCCAGATGAACGCTGGGACAGCAAAATTTGGACGTATTTGTGTGAAGAAGAGCAAGTTGAGCAGTGGCGTCATGCCAATGCTATGTTGCCAATTGCCTTGCGCCAAGCATTTGCCGCAGATGCAGGGCCGCAAGATATGATCTGGAAGCTGCATCTTCGACCAATATTCGATGCATACCAAGAGATATTATTTTGTTATCAAAAATTGCAGAAAGTATCTCGAAAAATTAGTACTGATTCGATACAAAAAATAATCAAAAGTTTTTATTCCAGATCCCAAGAAATAATAGACCACCTATCGCTGGAATATCAAAAATACTTAAGAAAAAAATACTATGATATTAGCCAGTATGTTTTTCTTCCTTTGATTATTCGTTTAGATTTTCTCAATATTTATCTGAAAAAAACCGTGGATGAATTATTTCTAGCAGAACGCAACGCTTGGTTACATAGAGAGTTTGGAATTGCAGCAAACCTGCCTGCCAAAATGCAAGCTTTGATGTTTTGCTGGCTTTATGATGAGGCTCTAACGGATGCTAATTTTAGCGAGAACTTAAAAAATATATGGGAGCAGCTTAAACCAGAAATTAGCAAAATATCAGCATCACCTCAGATTACCGGTCAATACATACAAGTCTTACAGGCTGCGTTGCAGCTTTTTTCACGAAATGTTGCCAAAGTTACCCCAGAACTGTTTGAAATATTGGATGAACTTATTGAAAAAGTAACTGACAATTACTGGAGTCAGTTAAATCCTCAATCTGCAAAAACAAGAGAATTTTTTATAGAAACTTGGAAATATCTTCACATAACGGATTATCTCTATCAAGAAAATACAGAATCAACATTCGTCTTGTTTCTTGAAAGTGTCATGAAGTTTTATATTGCGCATTCTAATAACAAAACTCAATTTGATCATGGTTTTGCATGCTTGTTGGTAAAATTTGTCTTGGCTAATGATTGGTTGCAACAGCAAGCAACAAACAAACATTGTGCTCGGGAGTTGTTTTTAAAGCTCATCGGGCACGAGAAACTTCCCTTATACATCCAGTCTCAGTTATGCCATTTAATTAATCTGCATATCGTAGACAAGAAAAATAAATTAGAACCTAAATTTTCTGAAGTATTTGACAGGCCCTTAGAAGATACTACAGTGCCTTATCTATATTCCCGTCCTCCAGAAAATCTTGCTGAACTGATGCTTAACAAAATAACGGCGAACATCTGGAAATACAAAGATGGTAATTCATTTGAATTTATCGACTGTATTGAGTGTTTCCAAAGAATTAAATTATTGCCGGAACTACAAAACGTACGATTACAGTTTGTGTCCGTTGCGAGCATAAGCTTGGCTGCTAGCCAGCAACGAAAAGATCATGACCAGACTGCTGTGGAATTGCTATATCTAGCAGACCTGGCACATCAGATTTTCCTAAAAGATCTTCTGTTTCCATCTGTTGCAGGGGATGATGAAGCTACGCTCAATGAGGATACAGATGGCATATCATTGGTCTTGGATGATTCCTATAAAAGAGAGCTCATCGGGCAGTATCGATTGACCCATTGCACAAATCCAAACCTTTATTTTGCACCTGATGCAGAAATTTTTCAGTTGTTTCTCAATGATGGTTTGCAAATTTATGCATCCTTGCTGATGCCAGTTGTTAAAAAACCAGAAAAATCAAGAAATACCATTGATCGTTTGACCCCAGAATCATCTGATTATAAACCAACGGATATTCTACCAAAATTTGCGCAGATTTTTACACAAAATCAGGGGCAAATTTCAGACCAGACTCGAGCATTGCTTGAGAAAGTTGCCCGGATTAAGTCAATCGAGGACCACCAAAGAGCAAGTATCAATGAATTGCTTTTGCAAGAGGATAGAGGTTGAGATCAGGGATGTTCAGTAAAACCAACGCGGCCGTCATCCTGAACGCTGATTTTCCGAACGTGTGACTGTAAGTCGCGCGAA
>JBDLIP010000062.1 GCA_039714795.1 Pseudomonadota bacterium
ATAGACAAACATCAGGATTACTGAAGCTGAAGAACTGAATCCCTTAAAATGATGTGAGAGTTTTTCTGAAACTTTGAACATTTGAGCACCTACCTTCCTGGTGAAGATACCTCAATCTTTACGGGACGGCAACAGATGCGACAGAACCGTGCCAATTGTTTTAGGACGCTAGGAAAAATAACATTTATAATCGTGTTTCGCGTTCTGTTGCTTGATCTTGCTGCGTAACGCTGTCTATAAAGTATTTTAGTTAAATTGTAAAGGTTATTTTTCCTAGCGTCCTTATTTAGGCATGAGACCCAATCATAACAAAAAGTACGTTGCCAGGCCCAGAAATATGGCAAAACCAAGAATGTCGGTGGTCGTGGTTAGCATAGGTCCTGCGCTAATGGCAGGATCCATGCCGAGGCGTTGGACAATGATGGGCATGCACACCCCTGCAACACCAGACCAAAGCATGATACAGATGATTGATATCCCTAAAATGAGAGATAGTGAGAGATCACGCTGCCAAAAATAGACAATACCACCAAGGGCTACCGCAAAGATGCAGCCATTCATCAACCCAACAAACATTTCTTTAGCAATTGATTTCCAGGTATTGGCTGACATCAGTTCTCGGGTGGCAAGGGCTCTAACGGTCACCGTGACTGTTTGCATGCCAGAGTTGCCACCCATAGCAGCAACGATAGTCATTAAAAACGAAAGAGCAACTTTTTCTTCAATGGATTCTCCAAACTGAGAAATGACAAATGAGGCAATGACAGCACTGATTAGGGTGACAAAAAGCCACCTTGAGCGCCAATAGGAGGTTTTAACAATAGGTGCGTGAAAGTCGGATTCTCGAACACCAGCCAAGTGCATGATATCTTCTTCTGCCTCTTCTTCAATAACATCAACGATGTCATCGACAGTAATCATTCCAACAATGCGATCAGCATGATCGATCACAGGGACTGAGAGGAGGGCATAGTGACTGAACAGCAAGGCAACTTCTTCTTGGTCCATTTCCACCGGAACTGTTTTTAGATCCGGGTCCATAATTTCCCCGACCGAAATGCTTGGGCTATGGCGCACAAGCTTATCGCAAGAAATAACACCTATCGGGTGATGTCGGGGATCAACCACATAAATATCATAGAAATTTTCTGGAAGGTCTTGGGCTTCTCGAATAAAGTCAATGACCTCTTTTGCCTTCCAAAAAGTTGGCACACAGACAAGGTGCCTTTGCATCAAGCGTCCGGCACTATCTTCTGGATACGCCAAAGCTTCTTCCAGCATAGCCCTGTCTTGAGCGGGGACGTAGCGTAAGACGGCACGTTGTTGCTTTTCGTCCAGATCTTCGATCAAGTGAATAGCATCGTCGCTTTCAAGGCTGGTAATCGCTCTTGCTACTCCCTTGGTACCCACAATTTCCAGCACTTCTTCTTTGATTGGATCTTCAATGAAGGTAAGAATTTCAGGATCGAGTCGGTGCTTAATCAGCTGCAAATAGGAACGTCGTTCCTCTGATTCAAGCTTGGAAATTAGGTCGGCAATGTCTGCAACGTGTAGTGGTTCAGTAAGGCTTTCTAACTGTGCTATGTCGTTTTTTTGGATGGCTCCAGTGATTTCAACGAGCAAACTTTCTGAGACACCATAGAGAGGCGCCTCAAGTTGGTTTTGATTTGGATCAAATTTAACGGTTTCGTCTGTCATTGCCTACCTACATGGAAACAGCTTTATTCCGATCAAACTGAAAAATCTGCTGTGTTTGCCGTCCGGCATCAACCGCAGCGAGCGCCGACATATTCACGATGCTTCGCACCGTTGCAGAAGGGGTTAAAATATGTCCAGCTTGCTTTAAGCCTAATAGTATCGGCCCAACGGGCTGGCAATCGGCAATGGCTTTGACCATGTTAAAGGCAATATTGGCAGCGTCAAGATTGGGCATTACCAACAGATTGGCTGCTCCTTCAAGTTTTGAATTAGGGAAAAGACGTTCGCGAATGGCTGGGTTAATGGCGGTGTCAGCCCGCATTTCTCCTTCAACTTCAAGATCTGGGGCCAATTTGTTAATGATTAACCTGGCAGCTTGCATTTTTTCAGCCGATGCGGAGGGGTTAGTGCCAAAATTGGCATGGGAGACGAGAGCCACTTTAGGGCTAGTTCCAAAGCAACGGACCTGCTCAGCGGCTAAGACTGTCATTTCTGCAATTTCTTGCGCAGATGGATCTTCATTGACATAAGGGTCACATAAGAAGAACGTGCCACTTCCAGTGATTAGTGCGGTGAGAGAGGCTACAGTACTTACATTAGGGCGCTTGCCTAAGATCGGCATCATATAGCGCAGGTGTCGGTTAAATCGGCCCACGGGCCCTGCTAGCATAGCATCGGCTTCCTCTCGATAGACCATGAGGGCCGCAATGGCTGTGGTATTCGTACGCACCACCTCCTTGGCAAATTCAGGTGATACTCCCCTGCGTTGCATTAGGGAGTGATAGGTCTCACAATATTCCTTGTAGCGGGGGTCACCTTGAGGATCCACCAGTTCAAAATCTTTGTCTATTTTGAGGCGCAAGCCCAGTTTACGGATGCGATAATCCACTACGTCCCGGCGTCCAATGATGACAGGTTGAGCTAGGTCTTCATCCACGACCACTTGGATAGCTTGCAGCACACGTTGATCTTCACCTTCCGCATAAGCCAAGCGTTTAGGGCTTTGTTTAGCGGCGTTAAAGACAGGTCGCATGACCAAGCTGGAACGGAAAACGAATTCTGTCAGTTTGTGTCTGTAGGCATCAAAATCCTCAATCGGTCGGGTTGCAACGCCAGTATCCATAGCAGCTCGTGCCACAGCCGGAGCAATTTTCACAATAAGACGAGGATCAAATGGTTTGGGAATAATATAGTCTGGACCAAATTGCAGATCTTCACCTGCATAGGCTTTGGCGACGATATCTGAAGGTTCAGCTTGAGCTAGGGATGCCAACGCATGAACGCAGGCCATTTTCATTTCTTTATTGATGACTGTCGCCCCCACATCCAAAGCACCCCGAAAGATAAACGGGAAGCACAGGACATTGTTGACTTGATTTGGGTAGTCTGAACGTCCGGTGGCAATGATTGCATCAGGTCGTGCTTTTTTTGCAACGATAGGGTTAATTTCAGGAACTGGATTGGCAAGGGCTAAAATGAGTGGCTTTGGAGCCATGTTTTGAATCATTTCAGGAGTGAGCAAATCCGCCGATGATACACCTAAAAAGATATCTGCATCTTGCAATGCTGAGCCAAGGCATCGAGCCTCTGTTTTGGCAGCGTATTTCTCCTTGTAGGGGTTGTTGATGTTGGGACGCCCTTCATAAACAATTCCCTTGCGATCGCACATGATAATGTTCTTTTTGGACAAACCTAGATCCACCAACAGATCCAAGCAGGCAATAGCCGCAGCTCCCGCCCCTGAGCACACCAATTTCATATCCGATAGAGATTTATCAACTAATTTCAGGCCATTTTCAATGGCCGCTGCGGCAATGATGGCAGTGCCGTGTTGATCGTCATGAAAGACGGGAATGTTGAGGCGCTTTTTGAGTTCGGTTTCAACTTCAAAGCATTCGGGGGCTTTGATATCTTCTAAGTTGATGCCTCCAAAAGTGGGCTCTAAGCTGGCAATAATGTCAACCAGTTTACTAGGTTCGTTCTCATTGAGCTCGATATCGAAAACATCGAGGCCGGCAAATTTCTTAAAGAGGACAGCCTTACCCTCCATCACTGGCTTTGACGCAAGTGGACCGATATTACCCAGGCCAAGGACAGCGGTTCCATTGGTGATGACTCCAATCAGATTGGAACGCAAAGTTAATTCAGAAGCTTTTTGTTCATCTTGGGCAATAGCTTCACAGACAACTGCGACTCCCGGGGTATAGGCAAGGGCTAAGTCTCTTTGAGTTGCAAGCGGTTTGGTTGCAACGGTTGCCAACTTACCAGGACGAGGATGGCGATGATAATCAAGTGCATTTTCGTTAAAATCTTTACTCATGAGCAATGTCCTAAAGAAATTGAAAGATTCCTCTAAACTATACTATTTTTAAGATGCTCACTAGCTTTATGTGGGGAAATGTCCTAGAATTTTTATTGGCAATCTCTATAATCCAAGCTTTTTAGCCAGCAACTCAGATCGTTATCTCTCAATGAATTTCGATATAGGAAAAATTTGTGATCACAAATAGACAACAACCCCGAGGGGGGATCGTCCAGCTCACCCTCACCACTTTTCGTTCTTATGATCAGGTCCGGCTCGATTGCGATGTATGTCCTATCGTGCTAACAGGCGCTAATGGGGCAGGAAAAACGAATATTCTAGAAGCGATTTCATGGTTATCTCCGGGTAAAGGCCTAAGGCGTGCCTCCTTGGGTGAAGTCGCCAATTGCAAAATACCGAATCGTCCCTGGGGGGTAGCAGCGGTTTTGCAAAAACATACTGCGGCCATTGATTTGGCAACCGGCTTGGATCCACAATCCCTGTTACAGGGAATAGAGCGGCGCGTGGTGCAAATTGATCAAAAACCGGTACGGGGACAGGCAGGACTTGCCGAACAAGTCAATATTTTGTGGCTGACTCCACAGATGGACCGCCTGTTTCTAGAAGGAGCTTCAGAACGCCGTCGATTTGTTGACCGTTTAGTGTATTCATTAGATCCACTGCATAGCAAACGGATACAAAGTTATGAACACGCGTTGCGCGAACGATCACGTTTGTTGCGCGATGGTCATTTTGACCCAGACTGGTTGTCGATTCTCGAGCAAAGAATGGCGCAAGAGGGTGTGGCTGTTGCAGTAGCTCGACGGGATTTCTTAAGCGAACTTTCAAAAAGTTTCAATACAAAGGATAGTATCTTTCCAACCCCTTGTGTCTCAATGCAAGGAGGAGTTGACGAGTGGTTAGAGCAAGCTGCGGCAGTTGATGTGGAACATCGTCTGGCGCAAGAACTAAAAATGCGGCGCGTTAAGGATGCAGAACGTGGGGGTACTTCAGTGGGGCCACATCGAAGTGATTTTGAGGTGATCATGGTTGCAAGCGGTCAAAAGGCCGCAGCTTGCTCAACCGGTGAGCAAAAAGCCTTGTTAATTGCCATAATCTTAAGTGCTGCACGCCTGACCATTACTCAAGGCCAGAGTGTGCCAATACTTTTATTAGATGAGGTAGTTGCACACCTAGACGCGCTACGTCGAAAAGCGCTCCTCAATGAACTAACTGAGTTGCAAGTCCAATGCTGGCTGACGGGAACTGACCGAGAACGGTTTCAATTTTTGCAAGACAAAGCCCAGTTTTTTCAGGTGGAAAACTCTACGATTATACCTCAATCCATGCTATAACCTGAATATCCCCATGGGTATTTTAGCAAAAGAGAGTATTTATATGTCACGAGAGACTTTGCCTTCAGAGGGTTACGGAGCTCATTCCATTAAGGTTTTACGAGGCCTTGATGCTGTGCGCAAAAGACCAGGAATGTACATTGGTGATACTGATGATGGATCCGGTCTGCACCACATGGTCTATGAGGTGGTGGATAATGCCATTGATGAAGCCCTGGCTGGACACTGTGACTCGATTCTTGTGCGTCTTAATGCTGATGGTTCTGTAACAGTTCGAGACAATGGTCGTGGGATTCCTGTGGGCATTCACCATGAAGAAGGCGTATCGGCAGCGGAAGTCATCATGACACAACTGCACGCTGGCGGTAAATTTGACCAAAATTCGTACAAAGTTTCAGGTGGGCTGCACGGTGTTGGTGTGTCCGTTGTTAATGCATTGTCAGAAGAGCTTGAGCTAACGATTTGGAGTGGTGGTGACGAGAATTTTATGCGCTTTCATCTTGGACAACCCGAGGCCCCACTTGCTGTTATTAATCCAGCAGATGGCAAAACGGGTACCCAAGTTAGATTTCTACCTTCTAAAGAAACCTTTTCCAATGTAATTTTTGATTTTAAAAGATTAGAATCGCGTCTACGTGAGCTTGCTTTTTTAAATTCCGGCGTAAAGCTGCTCCTTGTTGATGCTCGTGAAGCAGAAGAAAAGAATGTAAAATTGCATTATGAGGGAGGTGTTCGCGCTTTTGTTGAGTATCTTGATCGTTCTAAAACTCCGATACACAAGCCACCGCTCTCTGTCACTGGCAATCGTGATGGTATTACCCTTGAGCTTGCCATGCAGTGGACAGACAGTTACCATGAGACAACCCACTGTTTTACCAACAACATTCCCCAACGAGATGGTGGAACCCACTTGGCTGGTTTTCGAGCTGCTTTGACCCGGGTTATTAACAAGTATGCAGCTGACTATGCAAAAGCCAGCAAAAGCAAAGTGAGTTTGAGCGGAGAAGATGCGCGTGAAGGACTATCGTGTGTGTTATCGATTAAGGTGCCTGATCCAAAATTTTCTTCGCAAACCAAGGACAAACTTGTCTCTTCAGAAGTGCGCCCGGTCGTGGAAGGCCTTGTAACGGAAAAGCTTGCCCAATGGTTTGAAGAGCACCCGGGTGATGCCAAAAAGGTCGTTGGCAAAATCTATGAAGCAGCCACAGCAAGAGAAGCGGCACGCAAGGCTAGAGAACTTACCCGACGTAAAGGAGCACTTGAAGTATCCTCACTTCCTGGGAAATTGGCTGATTGCCAAGAACGTGATCCGGCAAAAAGCGAATTATTTTTAGTTGAGGGAGATAGCGCGGGAGGATCTGCTAAAACTGGCCGCAATCGACGGTTTCAAGCTATTTTGCCCTTGCGCGGTAAAATTTTGAACGTCGAACGAGCTCGCTTTGACAAGATGTTAAGCTCTGATCAAATTGGTACACTGATTACAGCCCTTGGCACAGGCATCGGACCAGAGGATTTTAATAGCGAAAAGGCGCGCTATCACAAGATCATCATAATGACAGATGCCGACGTTGATGGAAGTCACATTCGCACACTTTTGCTTACGTTTTTCTATCGCCAGATGCGCGAGTTGGTCGAGAAAGGGTATATCTACATTGCCCAACCTCCGCTCTATGGTATTAAGCGCGGCCAATCCATTGTGTATCTAAAAGATGACTATGCGCTACAGGAATACCTGGTTAACGCAGGACTCGATGGGGCAACTATGGTACTAAATGATGACAGTAAAATGGTGGGAGCTGATCTGCGCTATTTGGTAGATAATTGTGAAAAGGTGCAATCAATCATTTTGAATTTGGCCCTAAAGGTCAAAACACCGCATTTGCTTGAACAAATCTTTTTAGCTATTGATTTGGCACAAGCATCCGCTACGATGGCTGAAAAAGCACAGATGATTGCAGATCGTTTGAATTTAATGGGTGAAGGGCTGGATCGAGGTGGCTGGAGCGGAAAAATTGACTCAGAACAAAAGCTCATTCTAACGCGCACGACCTTAGGTGTTTCCGAAACTTACACCTTTGATCTTGAGTGGATTGTTGAATCTTTTGAAGAACATGTGCAAGGGCTATTGCAAGGCGTAGCACCTCTATTTGCTCAACCTGCTTCTTTTGAGATTAAGGACAAAAAAACACCTATTTACGGGCCAATGTCCCTGGCTGATGCAGTAATTGCACAGGGACGTAAAGGATTTACCATTCAACGTTACAAAGGGTTGGGTGAGATGAATGCTGAAGAACTGTGGGAGACTACATTGGATCCTGAGGCGCGTATCTTGCAACAGGTGACCATCAAACACGTCAATGATGCTGAAGAAGTCTTTTCAACGCTGATGGGAGATGTGGTTGAACCACGCAGAGAGTTTATCCAAAAGAATGCTTTGAATGTTAAGAATTTAGATGCTTAACGACTTCTTCCCTCTATTACAACTTTTCTTGACTCAAAAATTGGAGGTTACTTTGCACCCATTCCTTATTAATAGCGTACCAGAGGTATTTTCTGCTGAGTAAACACCGAATCTTGCAGGTGCATTTTCTTCAATGCAACCTCATTAAGGTATAGCGCTAGCCCTTTCACTCGTTCTACCGGAATCTGCCCTGGAGGGGTACCGGTAAGAACCTGCAAAATCAATCGTCCTGTTTCTTGACCCACTTGATACTGGTCGTTGGCTACTGCAAACGTTGCCCCTCTTTTTACAGAATCAGGGTCACTCGCCATGGTAGGGATGTGATTCTCTTCAGCCACTTTTAGCAGAGATTCGAGCGCAGAAACGACAGTGTTATCGTTTGGAATATAAATTGCATTAACGACCCCCACTAAACGCGTTGCTGCTGTAAGGACTTCACTCGTTTTGCTAGCTACAGCTCTGATGACTTTGAGTCCCTTTTCATTTGCTAATTTTGCAAAATGATCAGACTGGATAACCGCATTGACCTCACCCGGATTATAGATCACTCCCACAGTTTTGACGTCGGGCAAAACGCTCAGCAGTACTTCAATTTGTTTTTCAACTGGCGGAGCATCAATAGTCCCAGTAACATTCCCGCCTGGAAGTTGCAAATTCTCAACAAGCCCCGCTCCAAGCGGATCCGTGACGGCACTAAAAACGACCGGAATAGATGATTCCTGAACAACGCTTTTCACAGTTTGTGCTGAAGGTGTTGTAATGGCAACAATGACATCCGGACGCAATCCAACAAACTTGTTAGCGATCTGAGTAGCTGTGGCAATATTACCTTGAGCATTGTCGTAAATGACCTTCAATGACACTCCTGCCTTTTTCTCAAAGTCATGGAGAGTATTTTCGATACCTCCTCGGATTTTATCAAGTGATGGGTGCTGCACGATTTGCGTAATACAGACAATACGCTCGGGCTCTCTTTCGGGGGAAGTGGGCTTGAACCCAAAATACATTGCCCCGGCAAGTACCAGTACCACGAGGCATAGCAACAGAACAAATTTAGATGGCTTTAATGTAGAATTTTGGTTGTAGCGAGTCATGTCTCTCTCTTTCTTTCAAAAATGACAACAACGGATTTAGGCAAGCAGATTGAAGCAGTATCTGCCATCGCCAACCCGGGGCTAGAAAGAGAAAATTCCAAAACATAGTGTATAATTTGTCCATAATGTTCACTATGAGCAAAATTCATTCCGCTGTCAATCCCTTGGACAACGACTGTTGGGGCTGGGGGAAATGGGTAGCCTGGCATGACGACCGTATTGGTTTCACTAAACGGCCTTGAAATGATCACTTTGAGCACACCAGGACATAGATTCCAATCACCAGTTTTGTGAAAATATCTCATGTTAACCTTTTATTAACTTTTTCACAGCATAATGCCCAGTGTTGTAAGTGTTATTTAAAGGAGAGTATAAATGATAAAAAATAGAGTCGATAATGTAGATGTGCGTAATACATTTGAGTTTGAAAAGTCGGTTATCAAACGACGCGTATTATTCGTAGAACAGAACACTGAAGCTACCCAAAAACTGTTGGAAATACTGGCTGAAATGCCACGATATCCTGTCACAACAACAGTTGCACCAGTTGATGTCATTGAACAAATTCAAATCAATCAGTTTGATGTTGTGATCATTGATAATTCTACCCCCCAACCTCCTCAATGGGATGTACTGCATAAGTTGTGTGACATTCTCCGGGAACTGCCCATCATCGTCTTATCGGGCGATGAATCTCAGGGTATTAAGGCCTTACGAATCGGCGCCAAGGATTACCTTATTGAATCGGAGGTAAATCCAAGATCTCTTGCCCGGACAATCAGGTATACTTTGGAGCACAGCTCTGTTCTTAGAGATCTCAAACGCGCTAAGCTACAGGAAGAATCCGCCAAGGCACAATCGGCACACCTGTTAGATCTTAGCTCTCAACTTAAAGCCCCAATTCATGTTCTACTGGGTTTTACTGAGGTGATGCATGAAGGGCAATTGGGATCCGTGGGATGCGCAAAGTATGAAGACCATATTGCCGATACACATAAATGTGCAACTCACTTGAGCAGTTTGCTCGATAATTTATTGCAAGCAAGCGATGCGCAAACAGCCCAATAATGTATCACTACCCCAACCACAAAGCCAGAGAGAAGTTAGGAATTGCAAGACTTTTAACTAACTTAAAGTATTCTGTAGAAAATAATTGAATTTTTTAATTTGTTTAAAGATCTTTTTTCGATTAACTAGATTTTTTTAATCCAAAAAG
>JBDLIP010000063.1 GCA_039714795.1 Pseudomonadota bacterium
GCTTGCGCTTTCTTCAACAGCAGTGGGGATACAGATTTTATCTGATAAGGGTGATCTGGCTGCACGATTTGGACGGGTTACCTTTTCGGTATTGTTGTTTCAGGACTTAGCGGTTGTGGTGTTGTTGGTGATGTTGACAACTCTAGGCCAAGAAGGAGTGCACGTGGTGCATGAGCTGGGGTATGCTGGACTAAAAGCTATTTGTGCCTTGCTCGTCATCTTGGCTGCCGGGCGATTGGTGTTGCGTCCTCTATATCGCACGGTTGCCAGTATCGATAATCCTGAGCTTTTCATTGCTGTAACTCTATTGGTGGTCCTGATGACCGGTGTTGTGACCGCTTTTGTAGGATTGCCTATGGAGCTCGGGGCCTTTTTAGCCGGCATGCTGCTTTCAGAAACAGAATATCGCCATCAAGTCGAAGCAGACATTCACCCTTTTCGTGGCTTGCTTTTAGGACTATTTTTCATGAGTGTGGGGATGTCCATTGATTTACAAGCCGTTTGGAGCAACGCAATTTGGGTAGCGGTAACCTTGTGTTCGTTATTGGTTGTGAAAACGTTTTTGGTTCTTGTCTTAGGGCGGGTTTTTTCCCTACCATTTATGACGTCTCTGCGAACCAGTTTACTGTTGGCCGGGGCTGGTGAGTTTGTGTTTGTTCTGTTTGCTCTGGCAATGGAGCAAGGGCTTGTTCCCCTTATGGTCGGTCAGTTTTTGTTTGTGGTAGCAGCACTATCAATGGGGTTGACGCCACTGCTTGATCGTATAGGTAAACTTTTAGAGGACAAATATAGCCAAAAAAAGGGAGATGTGGCTATTAGATCAGCGCTGGAAGAGCTAGATGACCTTAGAAACCATGTCATTATCGCTGGATTTGGAAGGCTTGGGAAATTAGTTGGGCGCCTGTTGGCAGAGCGGATGGTGCCATTTGTAGCCATTGATAAGGACATGAAAATCGTGAATGAAGGACGTGCCAAAGGCATGCCAGTTTTTTATGGGGACGCTCGCCGAACGCCGATGCTACGAGCTTTGGGAGCAGATCGCGCTAAAACCATTGTGGTGTGCCTCAATAACACCAATATGGCTTTAAGGACGGCCTTGATGATTCGGCGTCACTTTAAGCAAGCCGGTGTTTGTGTGCGTTTGCGTGATGAAACCCACAAGGCAACTTTAACGAAAGCAGGGATTGCTGTCGTCATGCCGGAAAATTTGGAGCCAAGCCTTCAGGTCGCAGGATCGGTACTCTCATCTTTGGGTAATTCCGAAGTTGAGGTTGAGCAAGCCATTGAAGCGTTTAGAAGGACCTTAACAACAGTTACGGTTCCTGAAAATCCTAACCCTGAGGTTCAGGTGTGAGAATACAGAAGATGCAGAAAATAGCCGGTGCCTAACAAACCACCTGCTATAATTGAGACGAGCAATAAACCATCCACCCTGTCGAGCAAACCGCCGTGTCCTGGAATCAATTGGCTGGTATCTTTCACATCGAGTCTGCGCTTGACCCAAGATTCCATTAAATCTCCAATTTGGGCAGTGATGGATAGGCTAATTTGTAAAAAAATGATTTGGATCAGAAACCACCAGGGGGCTTCCCAAAAAATACCACGAACAATACAGAAAAAAACATCTGCAAAAGGGCCTGAAGTAATCTTGAGCGGTAATAAATTGAAAAGAAATAAAGGCAGACCAACCAAAATTGTACACACAATTCCCCCCACACTTCCCGACCAGGTTTTGTTGGGACTTATGCTTGGTGCCAATTTAGGTCCTTGAAAAAATTTACCTACAAAGTAAGCGCCAGTGTCACTTGCAGCAACGGTGCAAATAAGGTAGAGCTGCCACAACCAATTGGTGCCTTTACCAACAAACCAAAAACCAGAGCAGCCTAACACAATATAAGCTGACCCAGCAGTTGCCCAAATCCACTTTTGTGTGGAGGGGCGAGCAGCTTGATAACAAACGTAATTCCATTCTCCCAGCAGAATAGCTGTGATGCAAAGAATAAACAAATTACGGTAGATTGATCCAGACCACAGCAACAACAATACCACGGGAAACATGACGCTAGCAGAAATGACACGTTTTAACATTTCAGTTAGCCCGCACCACCAAAGCGACGAGCCCGACTCTGGAACTCTTCGATTGCTGTAGTTAGATGGGTTTCATCAAAATCCGGCCAATGCACGTTAAGAAACACCATTTCCGTATACGACAACTGCCACAGCAAGAAATTGCTCAGACGCTGCTCGGAGCTGGTGCGTATTAAAAGATCTGGATCAGGAATATCATGGGTGTAGAGTGCATTGCTGATCATGGACTCAGTGATGTCTTCAGGATTAAGGATGCCGTGTTTGACTTGCGTGGCAAGTTTGCGGGTTGCTGAAGTCAGGTCATCTCTTGCTCCATAATCAATAGCAATGACAAGGTGAAACGCCTGATTCGATTGGGTTAGGTCTTCAGCATGTTGCATCAGCTTGACCAAATCAGGAGAAAGCTTTGAACGCCGGCCAATAAAACGTACCCGAACACCATTTTGATGCAACTCAGCCAGTTCACTTTGCAACACTTGGCGGAACAATGCCATCAGTCCTTTAATTTCGATTGAGGGGCGATTCCAATTCTCATTTGAAAACGCATAGACGGTTAAATACTGAATGCCAAGTTTTTGCGTAGCTTGCAAAGTTTTTCTTAAAGCCACCTTACCGCGCCGGTGTCCTTCAAGACGTGGCAACCCCCTTTGTTTAGCCCAACGGCCATTGCCGTCCATGATAATAGCCACATGTTTGGGAAGAGTGGCGTTTCCATGGCAATGTTCATCAAGAGCTGAGTAAGCTGAAGAGGTGAACAAAGAGGTTGAGGTCATTAAACTTTAAGGATATCCTGCTCTTTGGCCGCCAGGATTTCATCAATTTTGTGCACAAATTCATCAGTGATATCTTGCACCTTGTGTGAGGCGCGATGGTGCTCGTCTTCCGAAAGCTCTCCATCTTTTTCTTGTTTTTTAAGATTTTCCATGCCATCACGTCGAACGTTTCGAATAGCAACACGTGCCGACTCAGCGTATTTACGGGCAACTTTTTGTAATTCGATGCGGCGTTCTTCCGTAAGCTCCGGCAAACTGATGCGAAGTGTTTGCCCATCAACAGTGGGATTAAGCCCCAGTCCTGCATCACTGATGGCTTTTTCAACAGCTTTCACCATGCCTTGATCCCAAACTTGAACCGACAACAGCCGTGCTTCGGGGACGGTTACTGAACTAACCTGATTGAGAGGCATTTTACTACCATAAGCATCAACAGTAATAGGCTCTAACAGAGCCGTTGAGGCACGGCCAGTACGCAAACCATTGAATTCATGACCGAGTACTTCAAGAGCACCTTCCATACGTCGCTTTAGATCATTAATTAGTTTGTCTGCCATGGTGTGGGCTCCTTTCTCAATGGCTTGCAAAACTTGAATATCACTTTGCCTGGATTTTCCTCTCCGGTAAAGCCCTAATCTGCATCTGCTACAACCCTAGAAAAATCACCTTCCCCATTCAGTGCTCGAATCATATTGCCTGACTCTTTCATTGAAAAAACCAGGATAGGAATCTTATTTTCTCGAGCTAAGGCAATAGCTGTTGCGTCCATAACCTGGAGTCGATCTTCAAGCACCCTTGAGTAGGAGATCTCGTTGTAATGCCGCGCACTGGGATCTTTTAAAGGATCTGCAGAAAAAATACCACCAACCTGTGTACCCTTTAATAAAACATCGCAATTCATTTCAGATGCCCGCAAGGCCGCTGCCGTATCGGTTGTAAAATAGGGATGCCCGGAGCCTGCTGCAAAAATGACAACGCGTCCCTTTTCTAGATGACGCAGAGCCCGTTGTCTAATGTAGGTTTCACATACAGTTTGCATGGGAATGGCAGACATCACTCTGGCTTTTATGTCTTGATGTTCGAGCGCATTTTGCAGCGCAAGAGCATTCATCACTGTGGCCAACATTCCCATATAATCAGCCGTGGAACGATCAATACCTTGGTTTGCACCATTGATGCCACGAAAGATATTGCCTGCACCAACCACCAGACAAATCTGTGCTCCCTGGACATGAACTTGCGAGATATCCTTTGCAATGCGGGTAAGGGCATCTGGAGCAACACCAAATGCCTGCCCCCCCATCAACCGCTCCCCAGAAAGTTTCAATAAAATCCGCCTATAGGGGGGAGAAGAAGATGGAGTGCGATCTGACATACTGCTTGTGTGCCGCCCCTTAAGAAGACAGTTGTGCAGCCACTTCTTCTGCAAAATCGGTTGATTTTTTCTCAATACCTTCACCCAAACCAAAACGAACAAAACCTTTCAAAGTTATAGGGGCACCGACCTCTTTTTCACTGTCTTGCACAACTTGCCTGATCTTACGTTCATTATCGACCACATAGACTTGTTCCAACAGGACGACCTGTTCATAAAACTTGCGCAGCCGACCTTCAACCATTTTCTCAATGATGTTGTCAGGACGACCAGAGGCTTTGGCTTGCTCGGTCAAAACGTTGCGCTCATTTTCAATTAGCTGCGGATCTAGACCATCGACATCCAGAGCCTGAGGATGCGTGGCTGCAATGTGCATAGCAATATTACGTCCCACAGATTCTAGCTTAGTTTTATCACCACTGGACTCAAGGGCAACCAAAACACCGATACGCCCCAACCCAGAGGCAACTGTGCCGTGTATATAGCTGGCAACAACTCCTGTGCTGACCTGTAGGGTATGGCAGCGCCTAAGCACCATATTTTCCCCAACGGTAGCAATCAGATGAGTTATTTCATCCGAGATAGAGCGACCTGATTCTGGATCAGTCATCGCATTGAGTTGGTCAATACTGCTGTTGCTGCTGATTGAAAGGGCAGCAGCTTTTCGGACAAAATTTTGGAATGTTTCATTGCGTCCGACAAAATCGGTTTCAGCATTGACTTCAACAACTGCCCCAACTCCATCTTCTACATGAACACCCACAAGACCTTCAGCCGCAGAACGTCCAGCTTTTTTAGCGGCCGCCGCCAGTCCTTTTGTCCTTAGCCAATCTATTGCAGCTTCAATATCTCCGCCTGCTTCTGTGAGAGCTTTTTTGCAGTCCATCATTCCAGCACCACTACGTTCGCGCAGTTGGCGAATAAGATCAGTTGTGATTGTAGTCATCAAATCTTTCCTTAAATTAATTAATGTTTCATTAGTACCAATTCTTACAAATTTTAGCGCTAAGAACAAGGAATTTCTTGCTGTTGCTGCTGTTATGAGAGAAAAAAATTCTCATTTTAACGGATTATGTGGGAATTGATTGTGGTCGATAAATTGAGGAGCACACTTCAGTATACTCCCGTGAAATCAAAACCTCTAGTTTAATGATAGCTGCCAGCTTGCATTTTACAAGTGTAAATGAGCACTTCTCGCTATCAGGAAACAGAGGTTTTGATTTCACTTCGGTATATCAACCATTTACTAAATTTTAATATCCACGTCCTACTATTAGTAGAAAGTAAAATTTTAAATAAATGCGAGCAATCATGAAATCAAATACTCTTTCCCTTATTCTCCCTTTGGTCGTTGCAGTTAGTTTGACGAGCGCCTTGAATAGCCAAGTTGTTGAACCTGTAGCTCCACAACCAACAACAGAAGGTGACAAAAGTTCTGCATCTATCGTAGCTGAAGTCGAGGAAAGTGATCCTGGAATCGTTCAGGCTGCCTATGATGTTGCATATGAAAAAATGATCCAAGACTCTGCGGAGGATCTTACGATTGAAAATCGAATTTTGATCGAGCAACTCAAGGAATTTCCGCTTTTTCCGGAAGAAGAAACGATTGCAGGGTTTCCTGACCCCATCGATGCTACGGAAGTAAATCCAGAAATCCTCTCAGAAGCCTATACGACTATTGGAGAAGCTTACCTAAATGAAGCTGAAAAACTTTCCCAACGCTATGGTCAAACCAATGCACAACTTGCTCGAGTTAAGCAGACCATGGGGGTTGAAACTTTTCGTACACAAGATCAAAAACTTGAAACAACCCGTACACTCACACGCAACAAAGACTTTCTTTTTGGTTACAAAACACCAAGTAAGTCCGAAAAGTACATTCGTTCAAGTATTAATCAAAGGTCTCGTGAAAATTATGCTCGACACTCACTTCAACTTAAGCAAGACATCGAAATTCTCGCACTTAAAGGGACCTTTTACAGCACTATGGCTTTAGCTCTTCTCCCCAACGAATTGATTGGACAGCAGGATTAAACTGATGCATAAGATATGCAAGACTTTTACTCTAGCCATTTTTTTCAGCCTGATATGGTTCTTAGGTGATTTATCTGTATCACAGTATGCCGCGCATGCTGAAGAAAGCTTAAAGCAAAATGCTCGCAAGTCTGAAGCTACGCCATTTCCTATAACCTATGGACAGTTGTGCCCTTTGCTTAAACAAAAGAAACCGCAAATTCTACTGGATTCTGTCCCTTCACAAAAGGAGATCGATGCACTAAATAAAAATGAGGAAGCTTGTGTCTATATTGAACTGAAAGGTATTCCATCGGACTTTGAAATCAGACGACTCAATCGCATTCCTCATGTTTGTGTGGTTATGCACATTTCTTCTCCAATTAAAAGTCATGATCTCAAAAGATTGCCTACGATTAAAACATCTTGTGCCCTGTTGGAAATACCAAATCCTCCGACGACTCACGAGGTGGGATACTTGAACAAGTTTAAGGGATGTGTCAGTCTGATGCTGAGTACAATTCCAGATCACCACCAAGTTTCCCGCATCAGTAAGATGGCACGCGGATGCGTCGTGCAACGGCTTACTTCTCCCATCAAGGACCAAGACATTGATCGCATCAACAAGTTACCGTGCCTCTTTCCTGAATTTACCAATATTCCAACCAGTCATGAGATCACCATTCTCAAACAGTTAAAGCAAGATGATTCAATCACAGGAAAGAGGTGTATCGCTATGACTGCTTGGCGTAGTCGGTCTTTTTGCTTTACTCCAGCCCCTTCCTCTCCCTCTCCCTCTTTCCCTTCTAGAGTTCGAGATTCAGGGCCTGCACCGGCAGCGTAGTGACTGTTATGGAATATCAGGGCTACAAGTGATTTCTGACGAACTTATACTGAAGTGAAATCAAAACCTCTGTTTCCTGATACGCTCAAAGTGCTCATTTACCCAAGTAAACTGCAAGCTGGTAGCTATCATTAAACTAGAGGTTTTGATTTCACGAGAGTATAGCGATTGAAGTACGGTGGATGTACATTACGCCTTTTTCACATTTGGGGCGTTATCTGCGAAAAGGTACCTTTGGGTGAGTCAAAAATTTGCCACTTAATGTATTATTTTTAAATACTTAGGTTAATTATGTGAATTCACCTTAAGGGCCCTTTTCGCTGATAACACCCCAATTGTTTCCTTGCAAAGATCAAACAAAGTGTTACCGTAGCGCCTTTCTCCATCCGTTAGGACGCTAGGAAAAATAACATTTATAATCGTGTTTCGCGTTCTGTTGCTTGATCTTGCTGCGTAACGCTGTCCATAAAGTATTTTAGTTAAATTGTAAAGGTTATTTTTCCTAGCGTCCTTAGTAATGAAAGATCATCTGTTTTTTCGATAACTTCTATAAGCTTCCCCAAAGTGTATTGAAATAATTCTTCGTCTTTCTTGCCGCACTTCATTTCCCATATGAAACGAGAAGAGCGCTCTATCAGAACTACCGTCCATCCTTCACTTTCATGAGCTGGTTTATTAGAATATACTTTCGTGTATAACTCGTCTCCTTCTATTTCTTGTTTGATAAAATCATTGAGCAGAGAGTATAGGTATAATTCTTGTTTAACTTGGGCGAATTTTTTTTCCCAATTTCTAAGAGTATTTCTCGCGATGTCAAATGTCCTGGCAGTTGCATTGAAACCAAGACCATCCGATCTAGCCTTCAGTACCGTAATAATAAATTCTGACGGTTTTTGCACATTTTCTAAGACTGTCCCTTTGGTTTCAGAAAAAAGTATTTTGCATGATTGGCATTTATACAATCTTCTCTCTCCATGATTTTGCGTTTGATATATTTTAGAAACGTATACATCCGCAGACTGACAGTCCACACATATAATTTCTGAAAGCATTTTCTTACTCCTTTTTGGTTGACAGGAGTACAATCTAGTTAAGTTTTTATTAAAATCCAAGATACTTTAGGGAATATGCGCTGCACCCCATGGACTGGACAAATTTTAGGACTTTTTAAGTGAGTTTTTGTCCACGGGTTCTAAAAAATTAATACCATGATCATTTCAATTAGTCTATAATTTTCTCCTTCAATTTTTAATTTTTCTAAAAAAATGTGCTTGGACCTAACTTCAGTCTATGTTATTCATACTCCTGCGGTACAGGCGGGGACGCCGATGATCGCAAAATGTTTAGAGAGGGGGCAACTTTTGGTTGTCCTTTTTTTAACATTCTCCGACTTAGCCAGCCAACCTCTCTAAATATTTTTATAAATATCCCGGGGTGTGGGGCTGGCCCCACAAAAATAATGTCGCGATAAGCGTCTATTTTTTTCATGCCGCCAAATATAAATCAGCTGGTCGCAGTCTATTGATCCCTTGATGACGGCGCCGAGTGTTATAAAAACTCAAATATTCCTCCAATCCTTTCTCCAATTCCCACATGGTTTGATGGCAATAAAGGTGAACATGTTCGTACTTGATCGACCACCATAACCTTTCTATGCGGATATTATCGATACACCGCCCAACACCATCGTGGCTAATTTTGATCATATGCGTCTCCAATGCCAGAATCCAAACTTCTCCTGTGAATTGACTCCCCTGATCTGCGTTCACAATCTCAGGTTTGCCGTAACACTGAATAGCCGCCTGTAGAACTTCTACTGCATGGCTTGACTCCATTGTATTGGCTAATTTCCAACCAACAACAAAACGTGTATGCCAATCAATCAAGGCAAACAGATAGACCATCCCGCCAGGTAACTTTATGTAGGTTATATCTGTTGCCCAGACTTGGTTGGCACGATCTATTGTTAATCCTTTCAACAGATAAGGCCGGACAGGATTTTCCTTGTTGGCAGTTGACGTATTAATTCGTGGCTTGGGTAATACGGAGCTTAAACCCATAAGATTCATCAATCGAAGAACACGCTTGTGATTGACCTTAATGTCTCTGTCAGCAAGTTCATCAGTTATTTTTCTATAGCCATAAAAGGGCCACTCAATCCATATGTCTCTGATTTCGTTCATAAGCTCCGTAGTATTTTCAGACTCAGTTGCTACGTAATAATAGCTTGAACGTTCAAGTCCGAGAAGATTGCATTGCCGCTGGATAGCCATATCTGAATTAGGGGAAATGAGAGAGCGCTTTTCCCTCACACTCATTTCCCCAATGCTTTTTTTAAAAAATCTAAGTCCATAGTAAGCTGGCCGATCTTCCGTTGAAGATCTTCAACAGTTGGTCCATCTTCTGTTCGCTTTTTTCGTCGAGTAAAAATATCGACTCCTCTCTCCAAAAGCTCATTTTTCCAGCGCTGTAATACACCGGGGTGAACAGCATATTTTTGAGAGAGCTCCGATGCCGTCCCCTTGCCACTTACCATAGCTATAGACGCCTCTAGCTTCGTCTTACTGCTGTGTTGTCTGCGAATTTTTCCCATTTTCATTCTCCTGAATTGTTACGGTTATACAACAAACCCAGGGGCTGAAAAACTCACTTATTCAACTGTCCAGTTTTTGGGGTGCAGCGCA
>JBDLIP010000064.1 GCA_039714795.1 Pseudomonadota bacterium
TCGTTGGAGGAGGTCCTTAATTTTAAGGCATAGCAACAAAGTTGCCCATAAATTGACTTCGTATGTCGCATTTGCCCCGTTTCTGTAATTCAACCCAACGTTTGCTGGTTGAAGCAAACCGAAAGGCCCTTTTCGGGCAATTACGATAATTTTTGGGAATCGGGAACGTTTCGTTGTGTGTGCTGCAATCAAGCTCTTTTCACTTCAAAAGCCAAGTTTAATTCACACTCTGGATGGCCAAGTTTCTTCCAGCCAGTTGCTACGGAGGCTATTACCCATAAAGCCGACGATAGTTTGGGTATGAGTCGCACTGAGGTGCTTTGTTCAGGTTGTGGTGCTCACTTAGGCCACGTCTTTGATGACGGGCCCAAGCCAACGCAAAAGAGATATTGTATTAATTCTGTCGCACTTGTTTTTGTTGCAGATCCTGAATAATTTTCCCGAATAATTTTAAAGTCCAAGCTCTTGGGTCTCGAGTTCATAAAGTTCATCCCTTAGCTGTGCAGCCTCTTCAAACTCAAGATTGGCAGCGGCTTCCAGCATTTGCTTTTCAAGTTGTTTTTTATAGTCCTTAGCGCTCATTCCCTCAGGGATTTTTGATTGCATTCGGCGTGAAACTGTTGCGTAGTCTTTTTCATAAACACTTTGCAAAATATCTTTGATGGATTTGCAAATGGTTTCTGGAGTGATGCCGTGGGCAGTATTGTAGGCTTGCTGTTTTTCACGGCGGCGCTGGGTTTCTTCCAGCGATTTCTGTATTGATTGCGTGATGGTGTCTGCATAAAGAATGGCGCGACCTTCGACATTACGAGCGGCCCTGCCAATGGTTTGAATGAGGGAGGTTTTAGAACGTAGGAACCCTTCCTTGTCTGCATCCAGGATGGCCACCAAAGAACATTCAGGGATATCAAGACCTTCACGCAGTAGGTTGATGCCCACCAACACATCGTACGTCCCACGGCGCAAGTCTCTGATAATCTTAATGCGTTCCAGTGTGTGAACGTCAGAATGAATGTATTGGACTTTGAGTCCAGCTTCTTGCAAGTATTCCGTTAACGCCTCCGCCATGCGCTTGGTCAGAGTTGTGACCAAAACCCTTTGGTTTTTTTTTGCGCACTGGAGACATTCGTCAATCAAATCGTCAACTTGGTGTTTGGTTGGGCGCACAATGCAAACAGGATCTATTAATCCTGTAGGGCGGATTACTTGTTCAATAAAATCTCCAGATGTTTTTTCGAGCTCCCAGGGACCTGGGGTTGCAGAAACAAAGAGGGTATGTGGTCGCATTTGTTCCCACTCTTCAAACTTGAGAGGACGATTGTCCGCACAAGAGGGCAGGCGAAACCCATATTCGGCAAGGGTGGATTTTCGCGCTGCGTCTCCTTTGTACATGGCTCCAAGCTGTGGGACAGCGACGTGGCTTTCATCAACAATAAGAAGTGCGTCCTTTGGTAGATATTCAAAAAGCGTTGGTGGTGCTTCTCCTGGAGCGCGTCCTGTCAAGTAGCGCGAGTAATTTTCAATGCCTGGGCATGCACCGGTAGCTTGAATCATTTCTAAATCAAAAGTAATACGTTGTTGCAACCGTTGAGCCTCAAGAAGACGATTTTGCGTCACAAGCTCATCCAAACGTAGCTTTAGTTCTGCTCGAATTTGTTTAATTGCCTGTTGCAAGGTTGGATGTGGCGTGACGTAGTGACTATTGGCGAATACCTTGATTTCATTAAGATCTCCTGTTTTTTTCCCTGTAAGCGGATCAATTTCTTGAATGCTTTCCAGCTCGTTGCCAAAAAAGGAGAGACGCCAAGCCCTATCTTCGTAGTGGGATGGAAAGAGATCAAGCGTGTCTCCTCGCAATCGAAAGGTACCGCGGTGAAAATCAATATCGTTGCGGGTGTACTGGAGAGTTACCAACTGTTTTGTAAGATGTCCTGGATCCAGGGTTTGTTCAGCCCGCAGTGGAATAACCATTTCTGCGTAGTTTTCAAGCGATCCAATCCCATAAATGCAGGACACACTGGCTATGATAATGACGTCAGAGCGTTCCAGGAGAGCGCGTGTTGCCGAATGGCGCATTCGATCAATTTGCTCGTTAATTGAAGCTTCCTTTTCGATAAACGTATCGGTTCGAGGGACATAAGCCTCTGGTTGATAATAGTCATAATAGGACACGAAGTATTCGACGGCATTGTCTGGAAAAAATTCCTTCATCTCTCCATAGAGCTGTGCAGCAAGCGTTTTGTTAGGAGCAAGAATAAGCGTGGGACGTTTTGTTTGCTCAATGAAATGAGCCATAGTGAACGTCTTTCCAGAGCCAGTAACACCCAACAGCACTTGATCATGTTTTCCGCCCTGAAGACCAGCACGCAAAGCCTTAATGGCCTCAGGCTGATCACCTGCTGGTTGGAATTCAGATTGAAGTTGGAAAGTATTGTTTGTGCTATCCATGCGTTTTAAAACTAATTTTTCATACACCGCAGTTTAGCATAAGTATTTTCCAATTGACTGGAGTTTTTTACACTCTAGGAAAACCAAAACCTCAAATTATTAAAATAACAGCCACGACATGATAGCAAACAGAGGCAAAAGAATAAGACTCGACCATAAAAGATAACCGAAGAAGCTAGGCATGGAGATCTGGCGTGTTTCAGCAATGGATTTCACCATAAAGTTGGGAGCATTACCAATATAGGTCAGAGCTCCCATGAAAACAGCTCCGGCACTTATAGCGGTAAGTGTGGTACTCATTGGTCCCATGAGAGTTTGTGCATCACCTCCAGCTAAGTGGAAAAATACCAGGTAAGTTGGTGCATTATCAAGGAATCCAGACAGTACTCCCGTCATCCAAAAATACATATAATTTACAGGAGCTCCGTCAACTGTG
The DNA here is from genome assembly GCA_039714795.1 of Pseudomonadota bacterium. Classification (NCBI taxonomy): domain Bacteria; kingdom Pseudomonadati; phylum Pseudomonadota; species Pseudomonadota bacterium. The sequence goes on from JBDLIP010000064.1 coordinate 2,885, forward strand.
ACAAATTGCACAAGAGGGGCAAGTGCTCCTTCCTCGCCAATACCTAAGATAGCCAACACTGGCATAGCCGTTATAAAAATCGCAGCAAATATTTTGGCAACTTCTACAATGGGCAGCCACGTGAAATGATTAAGGTTTCGGATTTCGTATGAGGTGTGCACCAGAGAAATAAGAGCAAGCAAAAGCAACGTGATATCCCTTAGGAAATTTTGCAATTTTAAAGGAACCCCATAGATATCGATTGCAACCCCTGGATCCCATTTACCGCTGATAATCACAGCAGCCATGACTCCCAGTAGCAAAATGAAGTTGAGCCTGCCTCTAAAACGAAGTTTATCGTGGTTAGGTTTGGGAATATTGGTCGTATCTTCTTTGCTGAAGTGATAACGGTCAAGAACATAGAAAATCACAAGCACAGGAAGTGAGACGTATACAAAAGGGACAGCAAGATGAAAAAGAGGCCAAAAGAAATCAACGCCCAGCAAAAAACCGAGAAATAGTGGTGGATCTCCAAGAGCCGTTAAACAACCTCCAAGGTTGCAGACAAGAATGATAAAAAAGATCATCAAGTGTGTTTTATATGATCTCCAGGCATTAATCCGAATAAGGGGACGGATAAAAAGCATTGCTGCACCCGTTGTTCCAATCCAGCTTGCAACCAACGTTGCGGCCAGCAAAAGTACAGTGTTGACTTGAGGCGTACCGGTCCACTTGAGTTGAACACAAATGCCACCAGCAATGACGTATAGGGCCCCTGCAATGATGATGAAAGGGATGTATTCTAACAGATACACGTGCACGATTTCGTGCATTGTCAGGCTAACTCCATACAAGAGCGCCATGGGGATAATCACCAAAGCTGCCCAGCATAGGGCCACTTTGCCATCATTTTTATGCCAGAAATCAGGGGCAATGATCGGCATCAGAGCCAGAGACAGCAACATACCTACAAAGGGAAGGATCCAGACGATGCTCAGGCTATGGGCATTAATGCCATTGTTACTGGCAAAACAAGGGGTTGCAAAAAGCAAGGCAATTAGGGTAAAGAAAGGTATTTTTGTGTATTGGGTCATCAGGAGACTTCTTTTGGGTGAGACTTCGTCACAATTGGTTGAATCACTTTTTCGTAGGCCAAGTCAAGCCACGGCAAGAGGGTTTCAAGATCATCTTTTGCAACAGTTGGTCCTGTCCATATCCGAAGACTTGGACACGAGAATCGGTGATTGTTGATATCATAAGCTACTTTTTCTTCTGCAAGTAGCATTGTCAAGTCTTTGATTGCTTGCCATTGTTTGTTTTCATCGAGCTTGTAGAATTGTGGGTGTTGAATCTTGAGGCAGACCGAGGTTTTAGAGCGGTGTAGAGGATTTTCAGCAAGAAATGCCGCCCATTTAGAGCGTTCAACCCAGGAGTTAATGACTGTAAAATTGTCATCGATCTTCTTTTGCAGTGCCTTTTGTCCCCCAATTTTCTGCGCCCACTTTAAGGCATTGAGGAAATCTTCTATACAAAGCAATGAGATTGTATTAGGAGTTTGTCCTTGGAACATGCTTTGTTTGACCTCTCCGGAATATTCTTTGAGATTTAGAAGTCCAGGTACAGGATGAGCTGGGGTAAAATTTTCCAGTCTTTCTAGCGCTTTTGGGCTTAAAACGAGCATGCCAAACCCACTTTCGCCCCCGAGAGTCTTTTGCCAAGAAAAAGCGGTGATATCCAGTTTTTCCCAGGGCAGATCAGCTGCAAAGATGGCAGAAATAGCATCACAAAAGACCAATCCTTTTTGGTTGTGGGGGATCCATTCGCCGTTAGGCACCCATACCCCGGACGTGGTTCCATTCCAACTAAAAACAACATCTCGATTGGCATCGACCGCAGATAAATCAGGTAGGCGTCCAATTGGGGCATCTAGAATGCGTACATCCTTAAATCTGAGGCCTTGTTCGATTTCGAGCGCCCAGCGCTTACCAAACACTTCCCAGGTAAGGATATCAACGCCACGAGGTCCAAGCAAAGACCATAAAGCCATCATAAAGGCTCCCGTGGTTGACCCAGGTACAATGGCAACTTGGTAATCTACTGGGATACTTAGCAATTGCCGAGTAAGGCTGACAACTTCTTGTATTTTTTGAATGGCTTCAGGGGATCTGTGCGAGCGACCTACAAGAGCTAGATCTAGATCAGAAGCAGACCATCCTGGAGGCTTAGACGTAGGCCCAGAAGAAAAGCAAGGGTTGTTGGGCTTACGTTGAGGAGGTGATGCTGACATTTACACAGTACCGTTTCAAACACATGGGAGTACATAACCGTATTTTGTCTTCCAGCTTGGAAAAAGTCGAGCTAGGCAGAGTCGAATCAAAGCGTTTCTTATCCAAAATTTTTGATCAGTCATGGTTCTCTTCAAGCAGCTCTGGTGGTAAATATAGCTTGATATGTAGGTCTTTCAATTGTTCCGGGGTAACTTCAGCAGGAGCTCCCATCATCAAATCTTGGGCCTTTTGGTTCATTGGAAAGGCGATGACTTCGCGGATGTTTGGCTCATCTGCAAGTAGCATAACGATGCGATCAATTCCTGGAGCGCACCCTCCATGGGGTGGTGCCCCCAGTCTGAATGCATTGAGCATACCTGAAAAGTGTTTTTCGACATCTTTTCTAGAATATCCGCAGATTTCAAACGCTTTGAACATAATTTCAGGACTATGATTTCGAATTGCCCCACTTGAAAGCTCTACACCATTACAGACAATATCATATTGGAAGGCTTTGATACTCAAGGGATCTTGGGTTTTTAAAGCTTCAAGTCCGCCTTGCGGCATGGAAAAAGGGTTGTGCGGGAATTCAATTTTTTTCGCTTCTGGATCCCATTCAAACATTGGATAGTCCACTATCCAACAGAATTTAAAGCTATCCTTTTCTAACAGATCTAAGCGAACCCCTACCTCTTGACGTGCCAGACCCGCTAGCTTTTCAGCGTCTTGCTGGGCAGCACAGGCAAAAAAGACACCATCACCCGCTTGGGTTTTGGTTGTGTCTTGTAGATTTTTTATTTTCTCTGCGGTTAAGAATTTAGCTATCGGGCCCTTTCCTTGATTATTCTCGTCAAAGGTGATGTACCCCAAGCCCGGTGCGCCTTGGTCTCTAGCCCATGCATTCATCTTGTCAAAGAAACTGCGGGGTTGGACATTACCTTGTGGCACAGGGATCCCACGTACGACAGAACCAGCCTTGATTGCTTTGGCAAATACGGAAAAATCCGACTCCTTAAAAACATCTGAAACATCAGAAATTTCAATAGGGTTGCGCAAGTCAGGTTTGTCAGAGCCATATTTTACCATGGCTTCATCGTATGGAATTCGAGGAAACGGTGTTTGGGTAACTTTACGTTCGCGTCCAAACTCTTCAAAAATTCCGGCCATGACGGGTTCAATCGCATTGAAAATATCATCTTGGGTAACAAAAGACATTTCGAAGTCGAGCTGGTAAAACTCCCCCGGAGAACGATCGGCTCTAGCATCTTCATCGCGAAAGCAAGGCGCAATCTGAAAATAACGATCAAATCCAGCGACCATCAGCAACTGTTTAAACATTTGCGGTGCTTGCGGTAGAGCGTAGAATTTCCCAGGATGAACACGACTTGGAACCAGGTAATCTCTTGCTCCTTCAGGGGAGCTGGCCGTTAGAATAGGAGTTTGAATTTCCATAAAACCTGAATCAATCATACGGCGGCGAATTGAAGCGATCACCTCACACCTGAGCTTGATATTATCGTGGAGCTTCTGACGTCTCAGGTCGAGAAAACGATAGGTGAGTCGAGTTTCTTCCGGGTAATCTGCTTCAATATTGATCGGCAAAGGCAGCTCGTCAGCCAAAGATTCAACCTTGATGTCTTGCGCTGAGACTTCGATTGCACCAGTTGGAAGTTTTTTGTTGATGGTTTCAGGCGTTCTTTTAGCCACAAGGCCTGTGACAATAATTACACTTTCATTGCGTAGAGATTGAGTAACTTCAAAGGAAGGTGAGTCCAGATCAACGACACATTGGGTCAGTCCATAATGGTCCCTTAGGTCAATAAACAAAAGGTTTCCATGGTCTCGAATGCGGTGGACCCATCCGGCAAGACGTACAGATTGACCTTGATGCGAGGGGCGCAAGTCTCCACAAGTGTGGGTTCGAAAAGTGTGCATATGGTTTTGGCTCACTGTTTGAGTCGATACAATGCCTACTAATATAACGAATTTTGTCCCTTTTGGGGGATATTTTTGCTACAACGTAGAGTATGCAAATCATATCCAATACATCGTCGCTTAAAAAATTCTGTCAGCACCTGTCTAAAAAAGAGGTGGGAGAATACATTACCATTGATACAGAATTTGTACGGACCGACACTTACAGATCAAAATTGTGTCTTGTGCAGATTGCAGGGTCAGAGCAAGAGGCGCTGATCGACCCTCTGGCACCGGGACTCGACTTGTCGTTTTTACGTGCATTGTTGCAAGACGAGAATATCTTGAAGGTTTTTCATTCCGGCCGTCAAGATTTAGAAATTTTCTATCAAATGTGGGGAGAACTACCCCGACCTATTTTTGATACGCAGGTTGCTGCAATGGTTTGCGGTTATGGTGAATCTGTTGGCTACGATAGCCTGGTGCAAAGCATTTGCCAGAAAAAAGTAGATAAGTCATTCCAGTTTATGGATTGGGCACGTCGTCCACTTTCTAAACAACAAGAAGCCTATGCTATTCGAGATGTGACGTATTTGCGGCCCATCTATCAATATTTGAGGGGGCAACTGGAAAGCACGGGGCGACAAGATTGGATTGCGGAGGAAATGGTCCGATTACAGGATCCCAATATCTATGAAATAGACGTGGATAATATTTGGAGGCGTATCAAAACGAGAGGGGACAACCCTCGGTTTTTAGCACGCCTTCAAGCTTTGGCAAAGGTACGTGAACTTGAAGCTCAGCGTCACAATAAGTTGCGGCACCACGTTTTAAAGGATTCAACCTTGATTGAACTTGCGGCAAATCCACCGCATGAGCTGAAGAATTTTTCAATAATTAAAGGGATCTCATCTGGTGTTGAGGATACTCGGCTTGGGTGCGAATTATGGCAGGCATTACAAGATGTCCAGAAACTTTCCATCGATCAATGCCCACAGAAAAAAGTTAGAATTAAACCTGCTTCAGGCAAAGAATCGGAATTGGACTTGTTGCAGTTATGGCTAAAGGTAGTTTGTAGGCGAGAGAAAGTAGCCCCCAAGCTTGTAGGGACCAGCAGGGACTTAGAAATTTTTATTGGCAATCAAAATGATACTGATCTAGCCTTACTTCGGGGGTGGCGATACGAGCTGTTTGGCAAAGATGCTCTGGCATTGCTTTCGGGAGAGAAAGGAATCGCCCATTGTAGGCAAACCAAATCATTAGAATTAGTGGATATACCGAAGTGAAATCAAATGACTGCATTGCATAAAAATCAGATTAGTGAATGGATAGGTGGTCCTCAACAAGCAGCTAAACGGGACATGGAACAGCTTGAATCAGGCAAGATTTTATTTTTCCCCAATTTGAAGTTCAACCTTTTGGAGGAAGAAAAATCATTGCTCTCTCCAGACACGACTTCAAGCAAGGCCAAAAACATTTGTTATGATAGCAAAAAGGATCAGTTAAAGGGTACGGATTTGATGGGTCTGCAACGCCAATCTTTGCAGAACATGATGCAGCGTTTCTCCAGCAGTGCCAATTCTTTATTGCTGCAAGTGTTACCAGAATATAATGACTCTTTGATGTCAGCACGAACCAGTTTTCGAACCATTCAGATAAAAGGGCGGCAGAGCTCGAGTCTGAAGGATGATACACAGCTCCATTGTGATTCTTTCCCTTCGACTCCCACACAAGGAAACAGAATTTTGCGGGTATTTACCAACATCAATCCCAATGGAGAAAGTCGAAAATGGCGGGTAGGTAGTGAGCCCTTTTCCAAAACCGCTGAGCGTTTTTGGAATCAGATGAGTCCGCCGTTCTGGGGCAGTCATACTTTAATGGATATGCTTGGAATCACCCGAGGCCGGCGCAGTGATTACGATCATTATATGCTGTGTTTACACAACTTAATGAAATCGGATCCCGACTATCAAAGGGATGTTCCTCAAGAGGCTATTGATCTTCCCCCCAATTCAAGCTGGATTGTCTACACTGATCAGGTGCCGCATGCGGTAATGGCTGGACAGTACGTCTTAGAACAAACCTTCCACTTGCCCGTTGCAGGGATGTATGATCCGGCAAAGTCGCCTTTGTGTGTTTTGGAAAAATTGGCAGCTCGCAAACTTACGTGAGAGTCGTATACCTCGGCCGGCATGAAGGCCGGGAAGATTGCCCAGGTCCGTAGCCCATACCATGAACCACACCAAAATTTATAAACTTAATGGGCACATTGTATACAGGTTGGGGGGCTGAGAATTTTAGGCAGATGCAGGCCACAGTTGTCAAAAGCAGACAGAACGTCAAAGCTGAAATTGGACGATCGGATGGATTTTGTCGGTAGTGGGTTAATTTGGTTTTAACCCTGATGGATTAAAAAATCCTTTGATTTCAGTATCTTTGTATAAAAATTGTAACCCATCGGATTATTTTGATTTTTTGCTATTGATTTTCACACACATTTAGCGCTACCCTAACCAAACGTGACGGAGAGGCTGATCAACCTAACCGCCGTCAGGTAAGCCGAGACCGTTACCGGCCCCGGCTCCCTTAAGAACCGTACGTGCGACTTTCACCGCATACGGCTCAAGCCTTTCAAAGGCCTATTCGAC
>JBDLIP010000065.1 GCA_039714795.1 Pseudomonadota bacterium
TTAACTATCTTTTTGGATTAAAAAAATCTAGTTAATCGAAAAAAGATCTTTAAACAAATTAAAAAATTCAATTATTTTCTACAGAATACTTTAAGTTAATTAAAAGCCCTGATTGGCTCAATTTCTCCAATTTTTCAGCTGCTGAATTTTACATGCCACAGACCCCTTGTCACAGAGGTACCATCTATGCTTCCTATACATATTATGTAATGAGCTTAACAACACAGATCACTGATTATGTCAGATAACCCAAAAACCCTTGTTCAGTCTGAAGTCAAAAAAACCCCAATGATGGAGCAGTATCTTGCCATTAAAGAGGCGCACCCCGACTGTTTATTGTTCTATCGCATGGGAGATTTTTACGAGCTTTTTTATGAAGATGCCATTCAAGCCTCAAAGGCCCTAGATATCACTCTTACCAAACGTGGCAAGCAAGAAGGACAAGAAATCCCTATGTGCGGTGTGCCTTTTCATGCCTATGAAAACTATCTGGCACGATTGATTCGTCAAGGTTTTCGTGTTGCTATTTGTGAGCAAATGGAAGACCCTGCTGAGGCCAAGAAAAATAGAGGATATAAGGCTCTAGTTAAGCGCGATGTTGTGCGCATCGTTACTCCTGGAACTCTTACGGAAGATACGTTGCTGGATCCATCCCAAAATAATTTCTTGTGTATGTTGTGTTTTGAACCAAGGAAACAAGCGCAAAGCATACAATCCTTTTCGCTGGCAGCTATTGATATGTCCACAGGAACATTCTTGGTTGAAGCACTGACCGCACAATCGCTGACTGGTGCTTTGCAGCGTCTGTCACCGCGTGAGCTGGTGATTCCTGATTTTCTACTCCAGCAACCTAAACTGTTTGAGATTTTAAATGAGTGGAAGAAGATCTTGCATCCGCTTGCAGACAGTCGTTTTGATGTAGCTAATAGCCAGCAACGCTTACAAGAAATTTTTGGTGTTAAAACCCTTGATGGCTTTGGTAATTTCACGCCAACTGATCTTATGGCAGCTGGCACTCTTTTGGATTATATCAGGCTTACACAAAAAGGAGGGATCCCACACCTCAACCCACCAAAGAAAATTGCTAGCCAGCATATTCTGGAAATAGATGCGGCAACGCAAAAAAATTTGGAGTTAATGTACACGCTTTCTGGAGAACAACAAGGCAGCCTTTTAAAAACCATTGATCGCACTCTAACCAGTAGTGGAGCGCGTCTGCTGGCAAGGCGTTTGTCTATGCCACTTGCAAATGCATCCATTATCCAAAAACGCCTTGATAGCATTGATTTTTTTCTCAAAAATCCTAAACTGCGCCAGGAGTTGCGCATGCAATTGAAACATTGCCCAGATCTTGAACGAGCTCTTTCTAGACTCTCTCTTGGTCGGGGTGGTCCTCGTGACTTAGCGGCAATTAAAGAGGCATTGCAAAAAGGACAGGCACTAAAAAACAAACTAGGTATTGTCGAAGTTCTCCCTCGGGAATTGCAAGTTTTTCTGGAAACTCTTGGGCATTACGATGCTCTTATCGACCAACTCGATCGCGCATTAGCTGCCGAGCTGCCGCTTCTTGCCCGTGATGGAGGATTTATTGCCAGAGGCTATCAGCAAAATCTTGATGAATACCGTGACCTTAAGGAAAAGGGACGACAGCATATTGCTGATCTGCAAAATCGTTACCGCGGAGAAACCGGCGTTAATTCTCTTAAAATTAAACATAACAATGTCTTAGGGTTTTATATCGAAATTACAACTCTTCATGCCAGTAAGATGACGGATGCATTTATCCACCGCCAAACCATGGCCAATGCCCAGAGGTTTACAACTGTTGAACTATCTGAACTTGAGCAAAAAATAAACGCATCAAGCGAGCAAGTACTGAATCTGGAGTTGAAGATTTTTGATGATCTGGTGGGTGAAATCGTGATGCGGGCCTCTGATCTTAGCAAAACAGCCAGATCTCTGGCTGGATTGGATGTATCTCTCAGCCTTGCACATCTGTCCGATGAACAAAATTACTGCCGACCGCAAATCGACGAGAGTCTTGCCTTTACAATCATTGAAGGCAGACACCCAGTTGTTGAAACTTCGTTGCAACTGCAAGAAAATCAAGCCTTTGTCAGCAATGATTGTAATTTGGGTGATCAACAAAAGATCCTTTTAATTACTGGTCCCAACATGGCCGGCAAAAGCACTTATCTGCGGCAAAATGCCCTTATCGTGATTTTGGCACAAATGGGATGTTTTGTGCCTGCCAAAAAAGCGCATATCGGTGTGGTTGACCGTTTGTTTAGTAGGGTGGGAGCAGCTGATGATCTTGCTAGAGGACGTTCAACTTTTATGGTTGAGATGGTTGAAACAGCTGCAATTCTCAATCAGTCCACGGAGCGTTCTCTGGTTATTTTGGACGAAGTCGGACGAGGTACTTCAACGTTTGATGGAGTTTCCATTGCCTGGTCTACCATTGAGCATCTGCATAACCAAAATAAATGCCGGTCACTTTTTGCAACACATTATCATGAACTCACAGATTTAGAATCTCGGCTGCCAAAGCTCAAGTGTTATACAGTTCAAATCAAAGAATGGGAGGATAAAATACTCTTCCTGCACAAGGTCATCCCCGGCACCGCTGATCGTTCATATGGGTTGCATGTTGCAGAAATCGCAGGTTTGCCCGCGCCAGTGGTTAAAAGAGCCCAAGAAGTTCTCCATAATCTTGAGCGACTTCCTCAGCGCCGTCCAACTGTAAAACCTTTACATGAACTGCCCCTATTTGCCGCAAAAGCTGAAATCACGCCCAGACCTGAAAGTGCTGAAATCCTCAAATTGAAGCAAAAAATATCTCAGTCTGACCCAGACAGCTTGTCGCCTAAAGATGCACACAGTCTTTTGTACGAGCTTAAAGCTATGCTTAAAGTGGCCTAGGGATCAATGGCAGGGCAAACGTATCAAAATGATCAGGTGACGTTTCCACCCCGAATTTCCGATGATTTTCTCATTAGGTCTTAGATACGGGAATCGGCACATTTGGAACGGTGCCATTCTTGGCTTTCCAGTATATCTAATAAATTAGGTGCAAGTTTCCGGTTCTATCTGAGGTAACACACTAATGCTTCGGTGAAATCTTAAACAACAGTGTGTACAAAATCGGCACCACATAAAGCGTCAACAAAGTCGCAAATGACAAACCAAACATAATTAGCACTGCCATGGATGCAAAAAAAGCATCAAATAACAGGGGCGTCATGCCCAAAACTGTTGTAATTGCAGCCATGGAAACGGGGCGCACACGACTGACTGAAGAGTCAACCACCGCTTGCATAGGTTTTTTACCGGATGCAATTTCAAAATCAATCTGGTCAATGAGCACAATGGCATTCTTTATCAACATACCCGATAGACTTAAAAATCCAAGCAAGGCCATAAAGTCAAAGGGTTTGTCAGCAACAAACAGACCTATATAAACGCCAATTACCGACAGCGGTACCGTCAGCCAAATAATCAGCGGTTGCCGAAGGGCTCCAAACAACAGGACAACCATTAAAATCATTGCCAACACACTCATGGGCAATTGTGCAGCTAGAGCTACTTGAGCATCGCGTGCATCTTCATACTCGCCGCCCCATTCCAGGAAATATCCTGCAGGTAACTCCATCGCTTCAACCTGCGGGCGCAGTTTTTCAAAGCCTGCACTGGCAGATTCGCCAAGCTTAGGATCAGCAGAAGCAATGATAGTGCGAATTCGATTGCGACGTTTAATCCGGGTATCTTCCCAGTCTGTTGCGTACCCTGAAACTACCTGGCGTATTGGTATATTGGCTTGTAAAATCGGACTCCAAATATGCAAATCATTTATGGAGCTAACATTCAAACGCTCTTCAGCAGGCAATCTAGAAATAATTGGAATCAGTTCGTCGGCTTCTCGGTATAGTCCGGCCTGATATCCTGAAAAAGCCATTTCCAATGTATTTTTGAGCAGAGATCGTTGAATACCCGTAGCCCTAGCTAACACTTCAGAAAATTCGGGACGAAACATTTTCACCCGCTGGCGCCAATCATCGCGAATATTAATTAGCCCCTGTTGATGCATAATATCTTGGGCTTGATTTGAGAGAGTGCGGAGTTTTTCAGGGTCCGGACCGCTAAATCGCGCTTCTATTTTGGCATCACGCCCAGGTCCCAGCCGAATCCTTTTAATTCTTGGCTCAGAGTCTGAGTAATTTTCCTTCAAATAAGCATCCACCTTGGCAGAAACGGCATCAATATTGAGTGCATCATCAACCCGTACCACAAGCTGCCCATAACTTGTATTTTTTTCTTCAGGTGTGTAGGTGAGCATAAAGCGGGGAGCACCTTGGCCAACGAAGGTCGTCACATCAGTTACGTGCTCCATGGTCTTTACGTGCGTTTCAAGCTCACGCATATCTTTATCGGTTTCCCGAATATCAGTTCCTTGAGCCCGCCAATAGTCCACCAAGAAAATAGGGGTTGTCGAGTCTGGAAAAAATCCTTCTCGCAAATAGTTAAATCCAAAAATGGAAAGCCCCAAGCAGGCAACCATTATTCCAAGGGTCAAGATACGTGCTTTCATAAATGTGAGCAGTCCGTGCTTATAAACCCTAAAGATAAATCCTCCATATAATTCTTCATCACTTTGTGGTTTTCCTGCCTTGAGCAAGACCACACAAAGCATTGGCGTGACTGTAATAGCTAGAACCCAACTAAGAGTCAGAGAAATCATGATGACTTGAAAGAGACTGCGGATATATTCACCGGTGCTGTCTTCAGACAAACCAATTCCGGCAAAGGCCAAAATGCCAACAAGAGTAGCACCTAACAAGGGCCATATGGTTTGTTTGACAACCCCAAGAGCTGCTTCAACCCGATCTTGCCCTTTTTGGATGCGGATTAAGATCCCTTCAGTCACAACAATAGCGTTATCAACTAACATTCCCAATGCAATAATCAGTGCTCCCAGAGAAATGCGTTGTAGATCAATCTGCCACGCTGACATGAAAATCAGTGTGCCCATGACTGTTAAAAATAGAATGGCTCCAATAAGCAAGCCACTGCGCAAGCCCATAAAGAGCAATAAAATAACCACCACGATAATAACGGCCTCTAAAAGGCTAATTACGAAACCATTAACTGAAGCTTCCACCACTTCGGGTTGATGGTAGATGGAATTCATCACTATGCCAGCTGGTGTTAAACTTTTTAGATCGTCTAGCTTTGCTTCAATTTTTTTACCCAAGGCCACAACATTTCCGCCTGGAACCAAAGAAATACCAAATGCGATGGCAAATTTGCCATTGTGTCGCACAAGGTTTGTTGGAACCTCTTGGTAACCTCGTTTAATTTTGGCAATATCACGCAGATAGATAATTTCCTTTGATTTTGGGCTTGAGATTAACAAATTGCCGATTTCTTCAACAGAGGTGAAGTCTCCCGTAGGGATAATACGAACATATTCATCTCCCACTTGTACCGCTCCTGAAGGTGCAACCAAATTTTGACTTTGCAACGTTCTATAAATTGTTTCTGGCGAAATACCAAGTTGTGCTAAACGAGTTTGTGAAATCTCGACAAAAATTTGTTCTTGTTGCACCCCCATAATCGTTACTTTAGCAACTCCTGGAATTAATAAAATTTCCCGGCGCAAAACGTTATCAACAAATTCTTTAATTTCTCGGTAGGAGTATCCATCTCCAGAAATGGCAAACAGGATCCCAAAAACATCACTATAGTCATCATTGACGATGGATGGATGTGCTCCAGGGGGTAGTTCATCATAGACATCTCCCACCTTACGCCTCAGTTCATCCCAAACTTGCGGTAATGTTTGGGTTGTATATTTATCCTGAATGATGACCTTAATTTCTGACATGCCTGGCTTGGAGGTCGACTCTACTCGTTTCAGTTGGCCAAGCTGCTGGATTGCCGTTTCTAGTTTATCAGAAACCTCTTCTTCGACTTCTTTGGCACTGGCCCCAGGATAGGCCGTGTAGACCATGGCTTCTTTAATGGTAAACTCTGGGTCTTCAAAGCGCCCCAGACGATCATATGATGCACTGCCACCAAGCACCAACAAAATAATGAACAACCAAGCTACCGAACGGTTTTTTAAAAAATACTGAGTCAACCACATGGTAGCTAATTCCGCGCCGTTGTGGTCAACAGTTTAACTTTGGTATTTTCTCGCAAAAAGTGCACACCAGCTGTGACAATGCTATCATCACGCTTGAGTCCTTTTTTGACTAGGATCTTTCCATTTGCAAGGGAACCCACTTTCACTTCACGTTTTTTTAAGCGCATAGTTTTAGGATTAATAACCCATACGAAACGCCCGTCATCTTCATCAGCAAAGACGGCTTCGGTGGGAATTAAATAATGATTTTCTTCACCCTTGGGATTTTTAATAATTGTTGTAACTGTGACAGTCATTCCAGGAAACACAGCCAAATCTTTAGGAGCTGGCATAATAAGAGTTACGTTATAGGTTTGTGTGATCGGATCTGCTGCACTGGAAAATTCTTTAAAAGAGGCCGAATATTGCTTGCCTTGTGCTGTTTCAAACTCAACCAAAAATTCCATATCTGCTTTTTCTTGTCGGCTGATAACCACATACTCAGGCACATTAATGCTTACATCGATATAGGAAATATCATGGATATGTACAACTTTTTGTTTTTGCTTGACGTTTTGAAAATTTTCCACATAGCGCCGGGCAATTAGTCCATCAAATGGCGCTCTTAATGTTGTGTATTCAAGATCTCTAAGGGCTGTATCCAGATTCGCCTGGGCGACATCGAGTTCGGCTTTGATCGTGTCAACTTTAGCTTGCGAGACAAATTGGCTCTTCAACAACTTACTGTAACGAGCAAATTCAACTCGCTTGAGATCGCGCTTAGCCTTTTCTTCACCAACTTTGATCTCAAAATCTTTTGGATCCAGCTGTCCAATTAGCTGATCTTTTTCAACGAACTGACCTTCTTTAATCGGTAGTTTAATCAAACGTCCAGCCACCAAAAAACCTAGCTCAGCTTTTTCAGATGCTTCCACTTTGCCGGGAAATGTAAGGGTCGCTTGCAGATTAGCGTCGCCTAATTTTAAAGACTTTACCGTACGTACAATTTCTTTTTCAGGGGTTGGTTGTGGATCCTCGCACCCCAGCAAAAATGCTAGCAGCACACAGACGCCACTCACACCACATACACGATAAACGAAAAAATTTGCCATGAGAGCCACCGTTAAAATTTTTGTTAAATTTTTTATTTTAAAATAATTATAGCAATAAATATTTGGCAGGCCCAGATGTTTTGACCATAAAAAAGGCAGAATCTCCATGACCTACCGATTTGAACTACCCAGCTATCGTTATTCGACTCTGTTCGTATGTTTGGTTTTCTTTTTTGTGGTTATGCCATTTTTTGATCAAAGCCCCTATGCACAGTTTGTTACTGAAATTGCATTGCTTGGAATGTTGGCAGTGTTCGTATATTTGGTCTCAAACAAACCACGCATATTTTGGATTGCAACTATACTTGCGATTCCTGCAATCCTTGGAACCGTTGGGGATATTTTATTTCAAGATTACCGGCTTGAACTCACCGGAATTTTTGGAATATTTTTCTTCCTTGGCTATGTTTTGTGGGTCTTTTGTGTCAACCTATTTAAATCAAAAACCGTTGATACTAATATGATTTATGGTGCCGTTTGCATCTACCTGTTAATTGCTATTGAATGTGGTTTGCTTTATGCTCTACTTGAAATTTATGTACCAAATTCCTTTGATATTGGTACAGCCTCTGCTGTCGTCATGAGTGAAAATAATGCTCTAGTTCGCGATCTGGTTTACTACAGCTTTATTAGTTTAACCACAACCGGTTATGGGGATATTGTTCCTCTCACGCAAACAGCACGATACTTTTCGATGCTGGAGTCTTTTTTGGGTCAAATGTATCTAACCGTACTGGTTGCTCGCTTAGTGGGTATGCACATTGCAGGAAGGCAAAAATAGATATACTTGCCCCGAGTGACTGCATCTTGTTTCCGTAACTCAAAGATTTGGACAAGATTCGTCATCGTGACGAAATTGAATTGCAGATGCGGCGTTCAGGATAACGTTTGTAGAAGACCCCTATCTAAAAGCGCTATTTATGCCCGGGACGGGCATACAAAGATAACCCAAATCTTTCCAGGACAGCAGCAGACGCGACAGAAGCTCTGTTCGTATTCCGGAACAACTGGTTCAGATAATGCCGAATTCTGCTTGAGAAAAATTACGGCCTGCTGTAGCATAAATTCATGTTTGATTAAATAACTAGAGGAGCAGCGGATGTCTATCTCACATGCGACCACGGCAACGTTTGAAGATGAAGTCTTAAAGGCCGAAGGCTTGGTGTTGGTGGACTTTTGGGCGGAATGGTGTGGTCCGTGTAAAATGATTACTCCAATTCTCGATGAGGTTGATGCAGACGATTCAATTTCAGTGAAAATTGTCAAAGTAGATATTGATGAAAATCCGGAGCCACCGACGCAGTATAACGTGCGCAGTATCCCCACCCTTGCTCTTTTCAAGCAAGGCAAGCTTCTGGGAGTCAAAGTGGGTGTGTTATCAAAACCTTCAATTGTTGAGTGGGTGTCTCAGTCATGAGCATGACCATGCCATTGAAATAATATGGTGCGGTCGAGAAGATTCGAACTTCCACGGAGTTTCCTCCACAGCGACCTCAACGCTGCGCGTCTACCAATTCCGCCACGACCGCAATTTAGAACATTATGACTCCATTAAGGCTTATTTTTGAGGGTTTTTCAAGTTTCAATTTAAGGCATGTGGACTTCAGGTATGCGGGATGTGACTAGAGATCTTACACAACAACCTATCATTGAGTGGCAGGTTTCAAGAAATTTAGTTTCCTATCCTGAAGCCCAAGATTTGATGCAGCGGCGTGTGTGTGAGATTCAAGCAGGCACTGCTGACCCTTTGATCTGGCTGTTAGAACATGTCCCGCTTTACACCATGGGTACCAGTGCCAAGAGAACAGATATTTTGTCTCCTGAACGTTGCCCGGTTTATGGGGCAGGTCGTGGCGGGCAGGTCACATATCATGGTCCCGGCCAACGGGTGGGTTACGTATTAATGGACCTAAAGCGCCAACAAGATCCACCAGATCTCCGCGCTTATATCTTTAAGCTTGAACAGTGGCTGATTGATACACTGGCGGTCTTTCAAATCAAAGCTGAGCGCCGGGAAGGTCGCAGAGGCCTATGGGTTGTGGGCCAGAACGGTGTTGAATCAAAAATTGCCGCCGTAGGCGTGCGGGTGCAAAAGTGGGTGACATCCCATGGAGTTGCTCTTAACCTTAATCCTGACCTGTCTTATTTTACAGGTATTGTTCCTTGCGGACTTGCTGGTTATGGGGTAACGTCAATGCACAACCTCGGTGTGACGGCAACACTTGACGAGGTTGATGCGGTGCTTCTTAAGACATTTTCAGGTATTTTTTCTACACCAGGGCCTCGGATAGTATAGAGGGTTCTGTCGCATCTGTTGAGAGTGCCCGTGCAATTTCTAAAAACGAGATTCCTCTGGGCACACTACACCATCAGAGCCATGAAATTTTCAAATGTTGA
>JBDLIP010000066.1 GCA_039714795.1 Pseudomonadota bacterium
ATTTAACACAGAAGAAACCAAGGATGATTATAAAAATTGTGCCCAAACCGGCCAGACCCTTGAGTGTGCTATTCCAAAAGAACTTGATGAAGTACTGGCTGAACAACTCGTCGAGGAATTTATCAAAGAACGATTTATTGCAAGAGACCTAATTGCTGAATATGCCCTGCATTGGGATAAAGGCAATCCACATTTTCATGTTGTGGTTACCAGAAGAGCTCTCAAAGATGGTGATTTTATAGAGGTCAAAGACCGAGAAATCTGTAGCAGATCTGCCATCATAGAAACCAGAGCTTTGTGGGCCGAGTTTGCCAATCAATACCTTGAACGAATTGGCTGTACAGAAAGAATCGATCATCGCTCTTTTAAAGATCGAGGATTGAATATTTTGCCAACCCAACATGAAGGTTGGGGCGCCCGCAGGCGGATAAACAATGCAGAACCCTCGAGAATTGCTGAGTCTAATGACGCGATTCGCCGGGAGAATATCAGAATCTTTAAGGATAACCCCGAAGAACTGGTTAAGCTTGTAGCCGATCAAAAAACTGTCTTTAGTAAAGCTGATTTAGAGGCAGAAATCTCCAAGCGGGTTGGCGGAGATCCTGTGCTGCATCAAGTACTTTCCCTAAAGGTTGCAGGGGTAGAAATCCCTAATGCAATCGCCGCTGTGGCCAATGATGATGCCGTGTATGAACCAGGTAAATCTGCGGCGGATAAAAAGCAGTTTGCCGAAGCACTTAAAGAAAATGCTGACAAGCTTAGTGATGTTCTTCTTACCTCAGCAGAAGCTTTAGCCCTTGGCAGTGATGTCAAAGGAAGAGAGATCTACACCTCACAAACTTTAAAGCAAAGGGAAGATAAAGCCCTAAGTTCGATAGGTGCATTGCTTGGCAGAAGCACAAAACGCGTACATCCAGCTTTAATTGATCAGTACATTTTACAGCAAGAACAAAGACTGTCGCAACAACAAGGGCAAAACGTTACCCTCTCAGAGGAACAAGTTCAGGCTGTTCGGTTTTTAGCTGAGGGCCCTGACGTGCGGGTACTGATTGGCAGGACCGGCACGGGCAAAACCAGCATTATGCAGCCAGTGGTGCGGGCTTATCAAGCAGCAGGCTACCGGGTGACTGGTCTCTCCTTTCAGGGCAAGACCGCAGAAAACATGGAGCGGGATATTGGCATGCAGTGCCATACCATAGACTTCTTTAGGTACCGCTGGAACCAATACCAACAATACAGACAGGCGCTTGTGTCCGGAAAGCTAAGGGGGAAAGCCGAAAAAAAAGCCATTTCGAAGCTAAGCAATTTATCGCAATACTACTGGGGTGAAAAAGATGTCATTGTGATTGATGAAGCCAATATGGTTGATATGGATCGTTGGTCAGATCTGTTACATGAGGTTGCCACAAGAGGTGCTAAACTGCTGGTAATCCAAGATCCAAACCAGATTAAAGCTGTTGGCCGCGGCGATGTTGGCAGAATTTTAATTGATCAAAGCGATTATGCTGAGCTGACGGCAATTTATCGGCAACGGATTGAGTGGCAAAAGCAAGCCTCCCAGGCTTTAAATCGGCATGATATCGAACGGGGTTTTCAGCCCTATGTTGACAATGGTCGGGTGACCTTAAAGGACGAGATAGAATCAGCCAAATGGCAAGTCATAAATTCCTATATCAAAGATCATCAGCAAGACCCGAAATCAAGCAAACTTGCCATGGCTTATACCAACAAGGATGTCGCAGACCTTAACCTTGGTATTCGCAATCAGCTGAAGGCCTTAGGGTATCTAGGTCGAGACTTCGATATTAAAGGTAAGACATTTTCAGTAGGCGACCGGGTTGTCTTTACCCGGAATGATAACTGGGGCACCTATGTCCGGGAGAGATTCGTATTATTAAGGTTTTTTAAAAGGCCAAACCATGGGGTCAAGAATGGGACCCTGGGGACTATTACTGGTTATAATCCGCTATCAGGTACGATCACCGTGGTGGATGATAATCGAAGAATACTTGCCTTTAATCCGGCAAGCTATGACAAACTTGATTACGGGTATGCGATTACCATTAATAAATCTGAGGGAGATACGGTTGATCGCTCCTATTTGCTGCTAAGCCCGCTCATGGATGCCAACAGTTTGCTGGTTGGCATGACCCGGCACCGGTATGACATTTTTGTAGCGGCAGCTAAGGAGCACTTTGCCGATATGCAGGCACTGGTGTCGAAGCTCGGTAAAGGGGCCTATAAAAAGATGGTGACGGATTACACTATCACTGAAGCAAACCGTCCCTATTATGAAAACATCCAGCACTATTGTGACATTGCGCAGGATTGTATTAATACAATCGGTTCAGCGCGTACCTGTACAGATGCAGAGCAACTAGCTGGTTTGTGGAGCGGGCATGAAAAGCTTGCCCGGTTGCGACAACAGGCAGCTGCCAAGATTGTTAATGATTGGGAGAATCACCAAGTTTTTGCTGTTCAGGCCGGACTGCGCCGCGATGTGTTGGAGGTTGCCGCAGGCTTGCGGCAGCGCATTCTAAGTGAGCTTGAACTGGAGGCTAGAGCTGAAACGCTCAGTTATTTTGCCAGCTGCGCTGAGAAAAACCAGTTGTGGTCAGAGATCAAGCTGACCCATCCTGGATCCCTTGCCAAAGATCATGCTCTTCATGAAAAATACGCTGCTTTAAGGTCAGAGTGTTATGCAACCGCCTATAAGATCGCCAGTACTCCTACACTGTACAAACAGTTCTTTAAGTTTGAGAAACTAGAAACTGAAGCTGCAACTGATACTGAAACTAAAGTTGAATTTAAAGATTGCCTGGGGCGCAAATGGGATAAACTCCCGGTGACCTGGCCGACGCTACAAAAGCATAGTGAGCAGTACATCGAGTCACAAAAGGAAGATTATTATCTTAAAACCCTCTCCGGGCCAGATCGAGCCGCTTATCAGTTGCTGCAAGATTACCGGAGTGCTTTGAAGGACGCAGCCAGTTCATACCATAAGCTGAAGGAGTTAGATAAAGCCGCGGTAACTCCGACTCAAAGCCAGAGACAGGTTTATGCAGATATGCTAGAGACAACCTCTGCCCAAAGAGATCTGTTGGCGTTTAAGATCGTTACAGAGGTTATTGAGCCGGATCGTTTCTTAGAGCATTGCTACCAAGATGTATTGCAACTGGTAGAGAATGAGGATAAATTGCTCCGGCATGCGGTTGCCGGCGAAGTGCGGGAGTATTTACAAAGTTATACCCAAGCCGGTGATTACCAGGAAAGACTCTATTATGCAGCCGAGTTAAATGATATCGTTTTTGGCACTGAAGTCCATAAACCTTCTTATGCCTTAATCAAGAATCTGGGCTATGATCCAAGTGCGATTAGATTTGAAGCCGATATTCACAAATTGATCCTTGCAGGTAAGCTAGAAGATAAGGATTATTCGAATGTTGCAACGAATTTCGAACGCTATCAACAAGCACGGCTTGCCAGTGGGCGTCAGTGGAGCTTGATAAAATCACAAGTGCACAATGAGATCAAAGATTTACAAACAGAGCTGCTGGAAGACTATAACCAGCATCAAGCACAAACTGTGTCGCTGCAAGAAATCGAAACTCAGGTTAGCAAAAAATTAAAGTCAGCTAATGAAAACCAGGTCATGCAGCAAGTGACCCTGGCTATTGCAGGCGGCAATCAAGAAAGTGATGCTTACACCCGGCTGATGACACTGCATACAGATTTACAAGGGGGTGCTGGGTATCTCACCCATGCAGAAGCAGGTGCTGTGCAGGCTTGGCAGCAGGCAAAATCCCTACGGCAAGAACATGCCGATAGGCTGTTGGGTAACCATGAGGAACAGTCCTTGGTTGAGCTCATTCTTGATGATCAGGTAGCTCGCCGCATTGTTGTTGACGCGCGGGAGCACCAGATCAAAACCCGGGTAAGGCAATTCATCGATACCGATTGTCCTGAAACCAAAGTAACTCTTGCCAAAGCAATACTTGATTGGAAAGACCTGGAGCAGAGTCAGGGAAGCAAGCGGACCCTTGCTGAGATCCGAAGCCAGGGAGTGCGAATTGATACTTTGCAAGCCTGTAGAGTGGTTGCTGAGGCCAAGGCAAAAGGCACAGCTCCTGAAGGCGCCCAGTTAAAGAACTTTATCGATAAGGCAGCAGCGTTTTCAAGTTGGAAGCTTGAATACTCAAAGATATGGGGGCAAATCATTAAAGATGTTGAGGTAAAAACCGCTCCCTTCGACCTTGAACATAACACATTGAAGCAAGGTGTATTTGCCTCGATCAAGGCCTGGCAAGCAAAAGACTGGGACACTAAGCCATTAGACGCCTTAACCCAACAATTGGAATCAAGGGTTAAATCGACTATAAACGCGCTTGAGTTTAAAGAGAAGATCAGCCGAGGAATATTGAAGCAGTGGTTTGTGGAGCGATCCGCTACAGGTTTATCCAGTCAGCTTCAGAGTAAAATCCAAGTGGCTGAAGAGAACTTGAATGCAGGTCTATTGAAGTCATTTACAGCCAAAGACATCAAGATTGACCAGAACATGGGCGAGCTCAAGAGTCAGTTGGCGCTAATGGCTTTGAACAGAAAAGCCCAGCAAGAGATCAAAAACAAGGCGGTGGCCAAACATGATTTGCAGGAAGACTTGGATACTGCAAGAGTAAATCGCAATTCGTTGGCCGCGTCCATGATGCAGCATGCGTTCTTTAACGAAGCTGTACACGCAAGCGAGGATTTTCATCTACGGCGCATCATTGAGTTCGATCGAGCCCATCAAATTAGGCAAACCCTCAAGCAGTACCAAGCGAGCGAAAACACTATTGAAATAACAGCTTTAAAGGCCAAGATCCAAGACTTTCTTGACTATGACGAGCAGCATGGCGTGAATCTGACCTGGCAGACTATGGCGCAAACCAAGATCTTTGTTGATCCAGAGGCTAAAGTCGCAGCAGACAAATCCCACACCCCAGTTTCGCGGGCCACAGGTGTACCCAAATCCAGTTTGCATAGCTATGATTTAGAGACAATCAGAAGCATTTGTCAAAGGGATGGGGAGAAATTGGTCAGCCATCTATTGGGAACAGGTGCCAACAAATCAGCGAGTTCAGCTAAGGAATTACGCTTTGGTAATAAGGGCTCTTTTGTGTTTAGCTTGCAAGGACGCCAAGCTGGCAGGTGGCATGATTTTGAAACTGGTGAAGGGGGCAATCTGTTTGCTCTGGTGGCCCGAGAACGCAGTATGCCAGAATTTAAAGATCAGTTGCGCTATGTTGCCGAATTTTATGGAATATCGTCAGATAGGGGCGTTAATCCTAAGCACTATGCACCCTCGCAGACAGTTGCCGCAGCTACCCCGGTAAAACCAGAAAAAACTGGCAAACCTAACAGCATGGATCCAGAAACAGCTGCAAAAATTGCCCGGGTTAACAAAGCCTATGCCATCAGTAAGCCGATTGCCGGAACTTTAGCTGAAACCTACCTCAAAGGGCAGCGTAAGATCGAAACGCCATTGCCGGACTCGCTCAGGTTCATCTCCTCTTACGGCCGAGACAAGCTTCCAGCCCTTGCAGCCTTTGCCAGCAACGCCCAAGGAGAATGCACTGGCATGCAATTGACTTACTTGGACCCTAATACCGGCAAAAAGGCCAATCTTGCCATTGCCAAACGCTCGCATGGTAAGATTTCTGGGGCAACTGTAGAGCTCAAGCGAGGCGGCGCACAGAGCCCTATCTTTGTGGCTGAGGGAGTAGAGACAGCCTTAAGCATTGCCGCAGAGACCCCACAAAACAGTACTGTGTTGGCAGCTCTTGGGGTTAGTAATTTTAAAAACATCGAGGTCAAAGCAAATCAACAAATCATCATTTGTGCCGACAATGACTCACACAAGCCACCTGCTCCTGGAAAGGATAAAGCCCCAGCAGAGCTGGCTGTGGCCAAGGCGGTAGCACACCTGCAACAGCAAGGAGCTCAAGTGCAGGTAATCAGTCCAGCAACAGCCGGGCAGGATTTTAACGATGTGCTCCAGCTTGCCGGCAGCGCAGAAGTACGCAAGTCCGTAGACCAAGCATTGCAGCAAATGGAACAAGGCAAAGCTGAGCCACAAGATAAGAAACTGCCCCCCAAGGCAATAGTCAGATCAACAAGTACTAGAACCCAGAGGAAATCACCCGCAGAGCTAATCGCTGCCGACTTAGAAAAAAAACTGAATATGCTCAACAAGTATGGCGAGGCTTACTTGAAAAAATCAGAGCTAGAAATCTTTAAGCGGCACATGGATCGGATTGCTGAAGATAAACAGCTCTATAACCAGATCAAGCAAATCAACCCTGAGGTTGTAAAGAATATCGATAACATCAAAAATCAAGACAAGAGCCGAAGTGTTGCCAAGGGGTTTAGCCGGTAGCACGTTAACTTCACCTGAGTTTTGGATAAGAGATAACTGCACTTTCTGCCCACGTGCCGTCATTCCGGCCACCATCCAGGATTACTCCATTTACCAGTACTGCTCTCGGTGAGCTGGGCGAAATGCTGGCTGGGGTGGTGCCTTATTAAACGTCACGATTTATCTTGGTGTAAAGAAATACCCAGCACTAAAGCCTACTGATAAGCAAACCAAGCACATTAAGCCGGCAATTGTGAGATTTCTTCTAATTTTATCACGGCTGACCTGTTGCAATTCATTTGTGGCATGCCACACAGATTCATTCAGGCGATCAATGGCATTATTGACTTTTGTATCGACGAGCCCGGAAAAACCCTCCACTGCGGTGTTAGCCATGGTTTGGGCCGAATGCTCTATGTTGTTGCCGATCTGCGCAGCAGATTGATCTGAGAGAGTTTTAAAGATATCAAAATGCGCGATAAAGCGTTTGCTGGTTTGCGCCAGCTCAATCGTGTGGATTTGCAGCTCATCAAGGTGTTCTTTGATATCCTCTTTAAGCTCCTGTCTTAATTGCATGTATCGCTGTAGATCGTTTTCTAGGGATGCTGCGAGTTGTTGCTGGTCCATAGTTTATTCCTCTTGGTTAATTCCTCTTGGTTAATAACAGGGGAGAGTACAAAAAATTTTTCCTAGGGACAGAATGCTTAAAAACTTTCAACATTATATTTTTACACTTTTTTGTATCAAAAACCATGGACTTTGTGCTCCTTTTGTGGGAGATTTAGGTGACTGTCGATTGCTAATCAATGGCGCTACCCACAGGACCTCAGCGCCATGATTCACCGCTTTTGCCAGTCATAGCACTCCGGGGGTGTATCGGTAGCACAAATGATACCCCTGGGTGCGCGATCTTGCTAGCAGCAGCAGACCTGAGATTTTTAACGGTGCGGCCGAATTATAATAACAGTTGCGAATCCTTAAGTGATTAAGGCGTCTTTGCGGCAGCCGAACACCAATTCACAAAGCAACTACACACGCTTCATACTAAGTTGCTTGGAGATGTTAATGGCGTCTCACCTACCCCGTCAGTGACTAAAATCTGCACTTGTACAAAGCTCCAAAAGAATCTTCCCAGGATCTGATTACCCAGAGATATCTGGATACATGTAGGGCAATTCTTTGCTACAAAGCAAAACACTTGCACTAACGACACCAACAAGAAAAGGCAAAGTAATTGCTCAACCGGGGTCTGGAAACCCCTTATTTTATGCGGATGAAAATTTTCCATCAGCCAAGGAAAGCGATCAAACCCGCATAGATCCTGGATTTCTTGAACCCCCGGTTGAGCAATTACAAGGCAAAGTCCTTTCATTCACTATTCACAGAAAACCCAAAAGAGCCAAATTCAGTCCTTGTTAGTAGCAGGACCCAAAACATCTTTCCCAAGTCTCAGCTGCTCAGAGAGATTCTCTGTATTTGCAAAACAATCTTCCGTTACAAAGCAAAGCACCTGTGCCGCTAGAACCACTGATAAAAGGCAAAGCTTTCTCATTCTCCATCTCCTCCATAAACTGAGGGCACAACATCACCACTCCCGGGCATCCTAATCTTTGTTACCTAGAAAGGCAAGAGAATATAATAACCAGGGTTAGGTGATTTTTTTAAACCGTTGACATTAGGGGTGGATACTTTTCCTTCTTCAAGCTCTGATGCGATTTTCCTAATGTTCGGATGAGTAAGTGGATAAAAATCCGTGAAAACTCCTAATGCTTTTTCTAATAGCTTCTTTTTTTCTTTGCTGCCCATAGTTAGTGCCAGGTTAGACATGACCATTGCAGTTGTAGGATTATTGTCACCATATGAATTCTGTATTATTGCTAAAGATTGTCTCAAAAGGTCTTTTGCTTTTTTCACATCTCCAAGCAAGCGATAAACATTTCCTAAATTTGCAGAAACAATAGCAGTAAATAAGTGATTATTACCATATTTCTTTTTAAGGTTATCAATGGATTTCGTTAACATTTTCTTACTCTGTAAATTATCTCCTAAAATGGAATAGACAATCCCCATGCGAGAAATTAAAACAGAAGTCCATACATTCGTTATCTTTTCATCCCTTTCAATAAATCTTGCGGCTTCATCCAAAAGACTTTGACATTCTAATGTTTCATGCATTGTAGCACAAACCAAAGCCAAATTTACCGCAGAAAGTGCTGTCCAAATACGATCAAATCCATACAACTTTTTTCGTATCTTTAGAGCACTTCGAAAATATTTTTTACTTTCTTCAAAGTGTCCTATATCATAGTGAACAAATCCTAAGAGAATCTTACTATACGCTAGATTAGCAACTGATATGGGACTTTGTGAATGTATTTTCAGGGTGTGCTCTAGTATTTTCTTTCCTTTTACCCTTTCACCCAACACATAATCAACCCAACCTTGTGTTTCTAATACTTGAGTGGTTTCGACATGGTCGTCACCATAATTTTTCTGGTAGAGGGCCAGCGCACGGGGAAGTAGTTTTTTTACCTTGCGAAAATCTCCTAGCATTAAGTAAGCAATATTGTACTGAAACAACGCACATGCTGTCTTTTGATGTTCTTTTCCGTAGGATTTTTCGCTAATTGACACAATTTTTTTCAAAATTTCTAGGTTTTTTGAACTTTTTCCCAGGTGATGGTAAACAGAACTTAGCAAATTTAAAATCTGTAAATTAGTTATATGATGCTCACCATAAAAAGATTCATTAATTTTTAAAGCTTCTTCTAAGATATGTTCAGCTTTGTGAGGTTCATTTAAAACACGGTAGGTAATAGCATACAAAGAAACTTGTCCTTCATCCGAAGAAAAAGAACTTACTTCTTGCAGAAATTTTTCCAGCTGAGGAATTATCTGATTTATTAGATGTTGTTCTCTGCCAGAAGTAGCATCGCCTGCAATTTTTCTAGGATATATTTTCTCAATTGCAGTTTGCATCTTTTTTATATATCTCAACTTATGTTCTTGATCTAATTTATCTTTGAGCCAATTGGAGACCAAACGATGAATAGAAATATCATCGCCTGATATTTTTATCAAGGAGTATTGCCGCAAAATACCGAGCAATCTATTGAGTTTCC